>SVNR01000027.1 GCA_015066815.1 Ruminococcus sp. | reverse complement strand
CTTTCGCGGCATAAAAGCTTATTGACTGCAAAAGGTTAGCTATTTACAGAACAAATTTATGCCACTACAATTTTATTTTTAAAATTTTTGGAGAAAAAGTTGTCAAGTAATATTGACAATTTCAAACCACCCGTATTTTCCATTATCAAATAGTTTTATATCGTAAATAAAACTATCATCGGAAAAACAATCAACTATCTTCTGGTCAACAGGTTTTAAAGAGTCATCATAAATATCAATATATAATTTTTTATTTAAATGATATGCAAAAAAAATGTTGTAATTATTATACCAGAGTACATCAGGATATATTTCGTTTGAGAATTTTGTATAACATTCAAATTCGTCAATATCAGAATTGCATTTTGATAATACAATATCCTCATCACCGTTAATACCTACTGCATAATAAACTTTCTCGTTTTTTTTATCACAGCATATATTTCTAATATTATATTTGCAATCTTTCATAACAGATAACATAAATGATTCTTTATCAGTGTTTATCATTTGTGATTCAATATTATATTTCGGATTTTGGTTTTCACCTATATAATAAATAACATCGTCTATAAACGATATACTTTTGATTTTTATATCTTTATTTAACTCTATTTTTTTAGAATAAAAATACTCATCAGCTTCTATTATGCTTATGTTATCAGAGTTATGTATCTGACTGTTATTTTCTGACCGGCTGCATCCTATTAAAAATGAGCATACCATTACAGAAAGTAATATCAACGCTTTTTTCAATTAAATCACTACTCTCTATATATTATTAGCCCTGAGTAAAACCCAAAAGCCTCGTAAAATCGTTGTTTAACTCTAAAAACTCTTTGACTTCCTCTAAAGAAAAATGATTGTCATGTTCAGAAATGAATTCCATAGAGTTTTCAGGATAGAGAACTTTCACAGGCAAATCCATAAAATCAGAAGCATAACTTCTTATTGCGGCTCTTAATTTATTATTTTTTTGCACATCTATTTTATTCTTATAGTCAGTTAAAGCGTTAAAGAACGAAAACAATGCTTTGCCAACTGTACTTTTGCCAGTGTTGTTATCACCACAAATGACAGTGATGCCGTCAAGTTTGATATTTGCCTCAGCGATTTTACCGAAATTCTTAATCTTAAAAATCATAAAACTCACTCCATTCATCACAGTCGAATTCTGATATTATTTTTTACTGTGTTTTTTATTGAATTATACTATAATATTTATGCATTATTTATATTTGATTATATATTTAGATTAAAATAAGGCATCCACCTAACGATGAATGCCTTGAATACTTGTTAGTTACTGTCCGAAATTCACCATATCTCAGATAAGCCCGAACCGAACAAAAAAGCGTAAATACGTGATTTTGAATACTCCCGATAGGGAAGAAATTATCTCTTTGAGAACTGTGGTGCACGACGAGCAGCCTTGAGACCGTACTTCTTTCTTTCCTTCATTCTTGGGTCACGAGTGAGGAAACCAGCTGCCTTAAGTGCAGGACGAAGTTCAGGGTTGAAAAGGAGTAATGCACGTGATAAACCGTGTCTGATAGCGCCTGCCTGACCTGTTACACCGCCGCCTGTTACTGTGCAGACAATGTCAAACTTGCCCATTGTCTCTGTAAGTGCCATAGGCTGACGAACGATAAGCTTTAATGTTTCAAGACCAAAATAATCGTCGATATCTCTGTCGTTGATTGTGATCTTACCTGTTCCGTTATATACTCTAACTCTTGCTACAGAATGCTTTCTTCTGCCTGTTCCGTAGTAGTATTTCTGTTTTGATTCGTACATATTAATAAGCTCCTTTCTTAGAATTCACAAACTTCTGGCTTCTGAGCTGCCTGCTTGTGTTCTGCACCCTTGTATACTCTTAAACGTGTAAGTGCTGCTCTGCCGAGTGTAGTATTTGGCAGCATACCGTTTACTGCGATCTTCATTGCCTTGTCAGCCTTGTTAGCCATTAAGTCCTTGTAGCTTTCTGACTTAAGTCCGCCGATCCAGCCTGTGTGCCAGTAATACTTCTTCTGCTCAAGCTTCTTACCTGTGAGAATAGCCTTTTCACAGTTGATGATGATTACGTGATCTCCACAATCTACGTGTGGTGTGTATGTTGGCTTATGCTTACCTCTTAAAATATGAGCAGCCTTAGCAGCAACTCTACCGAGCGGCTTGCCTTCTGCGTCTAAAATATACCACTTGCGGCTTACTTCGCCTGATTTAGCCATATAAGTTGACATATCCGATTCCTCCGTTTTTTTAAAAAATATATTTTTAAATGATTAATGCCGATAAACCAAACATTCGCAAGAAAGCCTTAAACGGCAATTATTCAGTATTATCGCAACACAACAATATCTATTATACACGCATTGATTTGATTTGTCAATCGTATTTTTAATTATTTAAAACGATTTTAAGATATTTTTTCTGATTTACGGTGATTTTAAAAATCCGCTCTCCGAAAACTCTTATTTTCTTTTGTTTTCTCGCAAAAACATCATCATACTTAAATGTTATTTCACTTTTTATATTTTTCCGGCTGTTATAAAGCTAAAAAATATGTTATTTATAGAGCATAGCCCGATACTGCTCTGTCATATACAGTGATCCGCATACTACTACAGCACTGTTTTCTTTTCGTGCAGTCATTTTTGCAAGTGTTACAGCCGATGAAGAGTCAGCTATATATTTCGGACAGCTTATCAGCTCTGCAAGCTTTTCCCTGTCCACACAATCAGGAGAAAAACCATCAACACATATTACCGCTCCTGCATACGAAGAGATAAGCGAAGCTGCTGTGGATACATCCTTGCTGTTTACCATACCGAATATGAAAACAGGCTTTTCTATTCCCATAGACGCCAGCGCAGACAAAAGTGCGCTGATGCCGTCAGGGTTATGTCCTCCATCTATTATCACATCAGGCTCACCCTTTATGACCTCTACACGTGAAGGAACCTGAACTTCTGCGAACGCCTTCTGCACATCTTCATCGTCTATGTCAAATCCTTCGCTGCTAAGAACCTCTATAACCTTTATTGCCACTGCAGCATTTATTATCTGATGTCTGCCGTGCATTTTCAGAGTATACTTTGTTCCGTTGTATATAAACCTTCCTCCGTCTGCGTCTGTACGGCATTTTTCAAACTCATCCTCGTACGGAACTATAAGAAGAGAATCCTTGAATATGCACTCCTTCTGAAAAATCTGCATCACGCTTTTATTGTTCCATGCTATGACTACAGGTCTGCCGTACTTTATTATGCCTGCCTTCTGTATAGCTATCTCCTGTATCGTTTTTCCTAAAATATTTGTATGATCAAGTGATATTGAAGTTATTACGGAAACAAGCGGTGCTTCTATAACGTTTGTGCAGTCAAAAAGTCCGCCTATACCGGCTTCCAAAAATACTATATCACATTTTTCTGCAGCAAAATATAGTAACGCAACAGCCATTGTTATCTCAAACTGAGAATAGCTTTCGTCGTTTACAGCTTCTGCTACCTCGGAAGCATACTTTGCTACACTCTCCTCCGAAATATTTTCACCGTTTATCCTTATCCTGTCTTCATAACATACCATATACGGTGAGGTAAACTGACCTGTTTTGTATCCTGCGTTTATAAGCGAACGGGAGGCAAGCTCAAGAACAGAGCCTTTTCCGTTTGTTCCTGCAATATGAACAAACTTCAATGATCTGTGCGGATTTCCGAGTTTATCAAGGAGTTTTTCAGCACGGCTGAGATCTCTTACTTTTCCGCCTGACTTTGTAAAGCTGTTTATAAACTCCATAGCTTCTGTATAATTCATTTTTCATACTCCTTTAAAAAAACGGCTGTATCGGTATATGACACAGCCGTTTCTGAATTTTTTTAGTTTTTTACTTCAGGCTTTCGATAGACTGGTTTATCTTCTGCATCTTTTCTTCTGCCTTTGCAAGCTTTGCCTTTTCAGCTTCGATAAGCTTTTCCGGTGCTTTTGCGATAAAGCCCTGATTGTTGAGCTTTCCTGAAAGGAAGTCAATGTCCTTCTGAACCTTTTCCTTTTCCTTGTTAAGACGGGCAAGCTCCTTGTCCTTGTCTACAAGCTCGTTCATAGGGATAAACGCACGTGCACTGTCGGTAACTGCAGTTACTGCATCTTCAAGCTCAAAGCTTGTTTCTACCTGTACAGAAGCGGCGAACGCCATTTTTTCAAAGAACATAGAACAGCTCTTGAAGAGGTCTGTAAGCTCTGTTTCAATAAATACATTTGCCTTTACTGAAGGAGGGATATTCATCTCTGTTCTTCTGTTTCTTATTTCTCTGATAACAGCAATAACCTTTTCAAAATCCTCTTCCTCTGCCTTGTAAGAAAGTGCTTCTTCAAAAACAGGGAACTTTTCAAGCATGATAGGTGCTTCGCCGTTAGTAAGAGTCTGCCATATCTCTTCTGTTATGAATGGCATAAACGGATGGAGAAGCTTGAGCATACCCTGCATGATAAATACAAGAACAGCCTGTGCAGAAGCCATAGTTTCTCCGCCTGCCATGATTCTTGGCTTTGTAAGCTCAATATACCAGTCACAGTATACATCCCAGATAAAGTCGTAAAGCTTTGATACTGCAACGCCAAGCTCAAAATTATCGAGATTATCGTTTACAGCTTTAGCAAGATCGTTGAACTTGCTTATTATCCACTTATCCTCTATATTGAGATTTTCCGGAAGTCCGTCAAATCTGAAGTCATCAGGAAGATTCATCATGATAAATCTTGAAGCGTTCCAGAGCTTGTTTGCAAAGTTTCTTGAAGCCTTTACCTTTTCCTCCATATAACGCATGTCATTTCCCGGTGAGTTACCTGTAGCAAGAGTAAATCTGAGTGCGTCAGCACCGTATTCAGCAATAACCTCAAGAGGATCTATACCGTTTCCGAGGGATTTTGACATCTTTCTTCCCTGTGAGTCACGTACAAGACCGTGAATAAGTACAGTATCAAAAGGAACCTTTCCCATATGTTCTATTCCTGAGAACATCATTCTTACTACCCAGAAGAATATGATATCATAGCCTGTAACAAGAGTGTTTGTAGGATAGAAGAAATCAAGATCTTCTGTTTTATCAGGCCAGCCGAGAGTTGAGAACGGCCAGAGTGCTGAGCTGAACCATGTATCAAGGGTATCAGGATCCTGACGCATCGGCTTTCCGCATGAAGGACATACTGCAGAGTTTTCTTTTGTTACTGTCATTTTTCCGCAGCAGTCACAGTAAAACGCAGGTATCTGATGTCCCCACCAGAGCTGACGTGAAATACACCAGTCCTTGATGTTTTCAAGCCAGTGGAAGTATATCTTGTTGAATCTCTCAGGAACAAACTTTGTTTCACCGTTCTTTACTGCGTCTATAGCAGGCTGTGCAAGAGGTGCCATCTTAACGAACCACTGCTTTGATACTCTTGGCTCAACAGTTGTTGAGCAGCGATAGCAGGTTCCTACGTTATGGCTATAATCCTCGATCTTTACAAGTGCTCCCTCTGCCTCGAGATCTGCAACTATCGCCTTTCTTGCATCGTATCTGTCCATTCCGGCATACTTCGGATAATCCTCTGTGATCTTTGCCTCATCAGTCATTACGTTTATTATCGGAAGATTGTGACGAAGCCCTACTTCAAAATCGTTAGGGTCATGAGCCGGTGTTATCTTAACTACGCCTGTACCAAAGTCCATTTCAACATAGTCATCTGCAACTATCGGTATCTCACGGTGAACGATAGGGAGAATAACAGTCTTTCCGATGAGCTCCTTGTATCTTTCATCGTTCGGGTTTACTGCAACAGCTGTATCTCCGAGAAGTGTTTCCGGACGTGTTGTTGCAAGCTCAAGATATCCTGAACCGTCACTGAGCTTGTATCTGAGGTGCCAGAAATGTCCTGCCTGATCTTCATACTCAACTTCTGCGTCAGAGATAGATGTCTTACACTCAGGACACCAGTTGATTATTCTCTCTCCTCTGTATATAAGACCCTTGTCATAGAGCTTTACAAAAACCTCCTTAACAGCCTTGTTACAGCCCTCATCCATTGTGAAGCGTTCTCTTGACCAGTCGCATGATGAACCAAGCTTCTTGAGCTGTTCAACTATACGTCCGCCATACTGCTCCTTCCACTTCCACGCACGTTCCATGAAGCCGTCTCTGCCGATGTCATCTTTTGTAACACCGTCTTTTTTCATAGCCTCTACTATCTTCGCCTCTGTCGCTATAGAAGCGTGGTCTGTACCCGGAAGCCAGAGAGTTGCATATCCTGACATTCTCTTGTATCTGATAAGTATATCCTGAAGTGTCTCGTCAAGCGCGTGACCCATATGCAGCTGTCCTGTAATGTTCGGAGGAGGAATAACAATAGTGTATGGTTTTTTTGTTCTGTCAACCTCTGCTCTGAAACAATTCTTGTCAACCCAGTACTTATAGATTCTGTCCTCTACATTACCCGGATCATATACCTTCTGAAGTTCTTTTTTCATAGTCTTTATCATCCTTTATTTTTTTTAAAATTAATCTGCTTCAGTTATTTTTCTGCACTCTATATAATATCTCTTATCCCATGCATGACCCATTGAAAAAGTTTTTCTCGGGAGTGCACCGTCACATATTACGGTCGGGAAAAGCTCTGACTTTGCCATATCCGGAAGAATAAAACCGATGCTCTTCTCGTTCATCGAGAGTTTATCGATAACCTCTGTTCCGTGAATATAGTCTATTTTGCATCCGTTTTCCTTAACATATGTGTCAAGGAACTGCTGAAGACTTCCGACAGTAAGCTTGGAAGATTCCTTTGTTATTCCGACTGTTTTTCTTACGCCTCTGATAACATATTCAAACTTCTGAGCGCATTTTTCAGTACATTCACAAAGACCGAGAGCGTCAGTCATTTTGCTCATGATATCATCTGTATCAACATCGGTTACTATTCTGTGTATAGCTTCAAACTTCAATGCAGGTGAGTGAAGATTTACAAGCTCCACAAGCGCATATCTGGCAGGATGTGAACTCATATCCTTTCCCGGATTTGCTTTTTTCAGTTCTTCATAAAACTCCTTGGCAGTTGCAAGTGAATGGTTTCCGTCTCCCATAGCAAACACAAGAGGAGATGTTTCATTAAGAGAATACTTTTTGTTGAAGACTTCTATATCACCGAGTTCTGCAAGGGCTGCGCATATACGCTTCTGCTCTGCTTCCGGAACGAGTCTGCCTACAACACTTCCTCCGTTCTGCATAAGCTTGAAATCATAAACCTTTTCCATACTTTCCTTGCATGCAGAAAGAGGCTCGATAACGTTTTTCTTCTCGTCATCTATAAGTATCATGATATGAGGAAGCTCAAGAGAAGCACCTCGTCTTACTGCTATTCTTGGAGGGATTCTTTCGATAACAGTTGCTTCTGTCGCTCTTACCGGAGAAACAGAACCTTTTCTGTAGTCATAATCCTCAAGGTCAATACAACCTACAAGTCCTTCTCTGATCTCACCGTCATCCTGAATTCTTTCAAGATAGATCATTGAATTTTTGTATTCAGTAAACAGGTTTTTGTCCAGTGCATCCTTCATTGAAGACTGTATTTTTTCGATACGCTCTGACACATCTGCCTCTTCAAGATAAATTTCAGGAAGGATAAATCTGAACGCTGAAGGCTCATCCCCTACTATACTTTCTGTTTCGTTCCAGTATTCAGGCTCGCTTGTGTACTGATCGCAAGCAACGACAGCCCATTTTTCCATATCAGCGTCTGCCGGCAGTAAAATATCTGCACTTTTAAATGTATTCATACGATCGCTCCTTTTTATTGACATTTTTTGTAAATTTTCTGTTGTATAATAAAATCAGATTTATAAAACAGGAAGTGAAAAAATATGGATTATATAATGACAATTATGAATGGCAAAAACACATATTCGGTGTTCGCCAAAAAGAAAGTACATGAAGGCTCAGTTGTTTTAAGCTATGGAATATGCATAGAAAACAGCACTGACGCCGTGTATGTTCCTGATATAACCACAGTTCGTGATATAGCACTGTGCATGGTCAAGGTGATTTCTACGGATATGATAATGCCTGAAAAAATCAACGACGTTATACCTCATCTTGTCAGCTGAAATAAACAAGCTCCGTTTCCGGCGCCTGAGCCTTTTCCAGATTTTTCAGATAGAACACCGGTGAAGGCTCTTCCATACCTGCCGGCTGACAAATCTGCACCTCTGCAGTTACTGTAACCCATTCTCCCTCAGTGATCCTGACATCTTTCTTGTCTACGCACAGAAGCTTGAGATATGCCATATCATCTGCACAGCATGTCATAGCATATCTTCCTACGAGAAAAGAGTTTTTCGGATATCCTTGCGGTCTTGCCGCTATTCCCTTAAAACGTACTGTTTTTCTGTTGTATCTCTGATAGTTTTCGAAAACATCTACGAACCACAGACCAAAATCAATATCGTCTATATTTATAACCGGAGCTTCTATATCAAACGGCAGCTCGTCAAGCTCCTCATCTGCAGTTCCGTCCTTTCTGATAAACATAAGAGAGGCTTCCGGATTTACTGCCTTTACACTTGCACGAAGCTGAAGCTTTTTAGTGTTTTCATCGCATCTGTTAAACACTGCAACAGTTGCGTACCTGAACTGCTCGGTCATGATAGAACGCATGTTTTTCATCTGCTGTTCAAAAACAGAAGCATCTATTATAGCTGATATCTGGACAAGATCCCAGTTTTCCGGCCACTCTACGTCCAGTACCTCATCGACGCTTACCATACAGTTATTTTCAAGAAGAATTGCTGTAGGAGCGTCTTTTTTTTCAATACCTGCAAGAAAATCTGCATTAAAGTCCTCTTTGTTTTCAACCATATAGAGAACTACATTGTCTGCAAGATTTTCATACTCAGTAAAACCATCCTCGCATGCTATGACTACAACCTTCTCCTGCTGTCTGAAAAAATCCTGCGTCAGCCATCGCTGTATCATAGTTGTTTTTCCGCTCTCAACAAATCCTGTAAACATGAACACCGGAGTTGTTTCCATTTTTTGTTTCACTCCTTAAAAATCAGTATAAGATATTATTTTTTAAATAATTTTTCAAGCTCCGTTTCATTAAGACCGGTGCCTATAACTACTACACGTCCTGTAACATCGGCATTTCCGAAACGTACCTCGTATTCATCCGGAACAAAATCGAAGTGTATCCACTTTCCGTTGTCAGACTGAACTATTCCCTTGGATCTGAGAACTGTACCGAATTTTTCTGTATCAGAAAGGCTTGCAAGAATATCATTCATTTCTTTTTCTGAAAATCTCTTTACGGTTTCAGTACCCCAGCTTGAGAATACTTCATCGGCATGATGATGATGCTCCCCGTCATGATGATGTCCGCAGCAGCATTCTCCGTCATGATCGTGATGGTGATGGTCGTGCTCCTCGTCGTGATGATGTCCGCAGCAGCATTCGTCGTCGTGGTCATGATGGTGATGGTCGTGTTCCTCGTCGTGATGATGTCCGCAGCAGCATTCGTCGTCATGGTCATGATGGTGATGGTCGTGTTCCTCGTCGTGATGATGTCCGCAGCAGCATTCGTCGTCATGGTCATGATGGTGCCCGCAGCAGCAATCATCCTCATCTTCAAAGCCTATTCCCTCTATATATTCATCTTCATAGAGAAGGTCAAAACCACTCTCCATAACGTTAAGAATCTGCTTACCGTCTATTTCATCCCAGTCCGTAGTTATAATAAGCGAGTTAGGATTGATTTCGTTTAAAGCATCAGTGCATTTTTCAAGCTCGTTCTCATCAATATCTTTTGTACGGCTGAGAACAACAAGTCCTGCACTCTGTATCTGATCGATAAAAAACTCTCCGAAGAGCTTGATGTACTTTGAATATTTTTTAACATCAACTACAGCTACATATGAATTAAGAGCAATAGGAGTATCCTCTGCAACTCCTTCGACTGCCTTTATAACATCAGACAGCTTTCCTACGCCTGACGGCTCTATGATAACACGATCCGGAGAATAGTCAGCAACTACCTTTCTGAGTGATTCTCCGAAGTCGCCGACAAGTGAACAGCATATACAGCCCGAATTCATTTCGGTTATCTGTACACCTGCTTCCTTGAGAAATCCTCCGTCAATGCTTATTTCGCCAAACTCGTTTTCAATAAGAACTACCTTTTCGCCTGCATATGCCTCAGCTATCATTTTTTTTATGAGTGTTGTCTTTCCTGCACCAAGAAATCCCGAATATATATCAACCGGAATAAGTGAAGCCTCCTGCTCATCACACCATTTTTCAAAAGCGTTTATAACATCGTTAAGCTCCTGCTTATCTTCAATGTTGATAAGCTCTATCTCGTTTTCCTTATGCTCTATAAAGCCGTAAAGATAAACATCTCCTTCTGTTTCCGGATGCTCCGGTACAAGAGCCAGATATTCCTTTTCGTTGCAGTCGAAAACTGTAAGAACCTTGCATTCCATAACACTGTCATCTTCAAGTGTAAGCTTTATCGTATCGTGATGATGATGCTTTGTCTGTTCATTGTTACTCATAATTGTTTTAAAAGTCCTTTCTGAAAATAAATTTATTTGTAAACGGAAATGTGCTCAAAACCATCAAGCAGCGTATCCATTCTGTCATACACCATAGCAGTCCCTCGTGCTACGCAGAACTCTGCATCCTTAGCTATTCTGCACTTGAGACCTGTCTGTGCGCCTATAAGCATATCAAGCTTTCCTGTAAGCGCTCCGCCACCGGTAAGAATAATACCATCCTCGTATATATCTCTTATCAGCTCCGGAGGAGTCTGTTCGAAAACATATCTGATAGCTTCTGTTATTTCGGAAACATGCTCCTCTATAGCCAGATGAACATCAAGCTCACTTATTTCCATAGATTGCGGCATTCCGGTAAAAAGATTTTTTCCGCCTATTTTTAATTTTTTATTTACGCCCGGATTGTAGACGTTTGTAAGTTGTTTTTTTATGTTTTCAGCAGTTCTCTCACCGATAAGCATCTTATATCTGTTTGAAATATACTTCAGTATCGACTGATCGAACTTGTTCCCTGCCGTAGTAACAGAATGTGAAACCACGACGCCGTTAAGCGATACAACTGCTATATCAGTTGTTCCGCCGCCTATATCAACAACGATATTTCCTTTTGGCCTTGAAATATCAACATCTGCTCCTAAGAGTGCTGCTATAGGCTCCTGAATAAGATAGACCTTTCTTGCGCCTGCACTGACCGCTGCTTCGATAACTGCACGGCTCTCAATATCTGTTATAAACGAAGGGATGCAAAGCGCTATCCTCGGACGTACCGGCTGATTTCCGAGAACCTTGAGTATAAACGCCTTTATCATTACCTCCGCCATGCTGTCATCTGATATTACTCCATTGGCAAGCGGACGGACTATTGTTATATAATCAGGGGTCCTGCCTATCATATTGTATGCTTCAGTACCAACTGCAACAACCTCTTTTTTGTATCTGTGATATGCGACCACAGAAGGCTCGCTGAGGATTATGCCTGCATTATTCATTGATACGACCATATTGGCCGTACCGAGATCTATTCCTATATCCATACTGTGTCACACCTCACTAACGCAGTTTCGACTGTGCCGCCGCTGCAAGAAGAATTTTCCCCGCTCCTGCCGACTTCAGAAGCTGTGCACATCTGTTCACTGTACTTCCTGTCGTTATTACATCATCGCAGATTATAAGCTTCATACCTTTCAGATCCACGTCGTTTATTTTTATTGCTGTAACATTTTTCATACGTTCTGTTCTTTTCAGATAATGCTGAGACGACTTTGTGTCTTTTTTATAAAGTATATCGTCTCTGACAGGAATACCGAGAGCTTCAGAAATCTCTCCTGCTATTATCTCTGCCTGATTGTAGCCCCTCTCTGAACGAGAATATGGCGACATCGGAACAGGAACCACAGCATCAAACCCGGTATTTTCATTATACTGACTTAACAGCGACGCTATCATTTTTCCGGTATACTCTCCGAAATTTTTATTATTGCCTCTTTTAAGAGATAATATTCCTTCCTTGACAAGCTTTTCATATCTTAAAGGCACAACTGCACAGTCATAAAAAAGCTTCTCGGAGCATATGCAGATTTCCTTGCCGCACTTACCGCATACCCTGTCATACACCACGTCTATACCCTTGTGACATTTTCCGCATATCAGCTTATCCCACTTAATAAAATCATCACAGCACGGACATCTGTTAGGGTATATAAAATCAAGTAGAAACCGGGATACTGTGTTCATTTTGTATTTCGCTTTCTATCAGGGATCTGAGACATGTATATCTGAGTGTTCTCCTGTCATTATCGACCATCCTGAAAACCTGATTCTGTGAGCCGACTATTATGAGCATTTTTTTTGCTCTTGTAACAGCTGTATACAGAAGATTCCGATAATAAAGCTTTTCAAAGCCTCCGAGTATAGGAAGAATAACAGCATTGAACTCGCTTCCCTGGCTTTTGTGAACAGTTATTGCATAAGCTAACTCAACCTGTTCAAGAAGGTCGTATGTATATGTGCATATACGACCGTCAAAGTCTACTGTTACCTCTCTGTCAAACTTATTGACTGCAAGTATCTTTCCTATATCTCCGTTAAAAATACCTGTTCCCCGTTCATCGTCACGGGTCCACTCTATATCATAGTTGTTCTTGGTCTGCATAACCTTGTCACCTGTACGGAATGTATAGAGCATGGACTTTACTTCTATCTTGTCCTTTGCAGGAGGGTTTATCTGATTCTGAAGCTTTTTATTGAGCTCTATCACTCCGAGTACGCCCTTTCTTGAAGGACAAAGCACCTGAATATCATCGATCGGAGAATATCCGTATGCTTTCGGAAGTCTTGCATTGCAAAGATCTATTATAAACCCGGACGCATCCTCAAAGCCAAGTCTCTGAAAAAAGAAAAAATCGTTATCTTTTTTTGTAAGCTCCGGGTACTGACCGTTTATTATTCTGTGTGCGTTTGTTATTATGCAGCTCTGTTCTGCCTGTCTGAATATTTCCTTAAGCTCAACCACAGGAAGTCTCCTGCTGTCTATTATATCCTTAAGAACATTTCCGGCACCAACTGACGGAAGCTGGTCACTGTCTCCTACCATTACAAGACGGCAGTTTATTCTGAGAGCACGCAGAAGACTTGCAAACAACAGAGAATCCACCATGGACATTTCATCAACCACAAGCACACTGCACTTGAGCGGATTTGTTTCGTTATGTGTGAAACGAAGCTTTCCGTCCATATCATACTGAACCTCAAGAAGTCTGTGTATGGTCTTGGCTTCATAACCTGTAAGATCAGAGATACGCTTTGCCGCACGCCCTGTCGGAGCGGCAATCATTACAGTTTCACCTTTTTTCTTATACATAGAAATAATAGCGTTAAGAGTAGTGGTTTTTCCTGTACCGGGACCACCTGTCATAATCATAAGTCCCTTGGAAAGAGCTCCTGAAATGGCAAGTCTCTGAAGTTTTTCGTATTTTATGCCGGTCTCTGATTCGTTTTCATCTATAAGCTTCTCATAGTCGTATACGTCCGGAGAAGAAAAAGCCTGCATAACGCCGAGCCTTCCCGCTATATAGCTTTCGGCATAAAAATAATCAGCAAGAAAAACAAACTCACGCTCACCCTTGTGGTACTCAACAAGCGTTTCATCCTTCAGTTCTTCTCCGTAAGCTTCATAAAAGCTCTTTTCGGTTATCTCAAGATACTCGCATACTTTTTTCTGAAGTCTGTCAAGGGGTAAACAGGTATGTCCGTTATAGGTGTTTTCAAGAAGAATATATGTTATTCCTGCCTTGATACGCATAGGAGAATCTTTTGATATTCCTATCTCTGCAGCAAGGCTCTCTGCCTTTGAAAACTCCAGCTCCACTCCATAAGAACACATAAGATACGGATTGTTCTGAATAACCTCCATACTCTGGAAGCCCCATTTTTTAAAAGCCTTCATTGCGTATCTTGCTTTTATTCCGAACCTTGATAAGTATGTCATGAGTCTTCTGAGATTGAAGATCTGTTTTATTTCGTTGGTGATGTTTTCACATTTTTTCGGAGAAATGCCTTTTATATTGAGCAGAAGCTGAGGATTGTTCTCCATTACCTCAAGCGTCTTGTCACCGAACTCTGATACTATTTTTTTTGCAAGTGACGGTCCTATTCCTTTTATTACGCCGGAGGAAAGGTACTTCTGGATATGGATAGCTGTGTTCGGAAGCATTCGTTCACAGTATTCTGCAAGAAACTGTGTTCCGAATCGGACGTGATTTACATAAGCTCCTTCAAGCTTGAGCTTCTCACCCTCCTCGACCTCGCCAAGCTCGCCTACTACCGTAATAAGCTCACCGCCTGCATCCAGATCAAAAACTATGTATCCGTTTTCCTCGTTTTTGAACAATACACCTTCAACTACGCCTTCAATAATAAACGTTTTTTTCTCCAGAGCAGACACCTCCCGCGCAAAAATAACCTTTAATATTATACCAACTTTTTTATAAAAAAGCAATATAGAATTTTGCCCTGTGTTTACCGGAAGTGTTCAGTAATTTTTTTTAAAAATAATTGCATTCCTTTACGGATAATAGTATAATAATATATTGGTACATCTTAAACAAATACTCTATACGGAGGAAATATATGAATATAACAGTTTTAGCCGGCGGACTCAGTGCCGAAAGAGACGTAAGCCTGACATCAGGACTCATGTGCGCAAAATCCCTCAAAGCAAAAGGTCATAAGGTTTTTCTGCTTGATGTTTTTATGGGAACAGATACAGCTCCTGAAAAAGCTTTTGACGGCAGTGTGGATTTTGAATCACAGACAGCATCTATAGCTTCTGATGAACCGGATCTTGAAAAAATCAAAGAACTCCGCGGCGACAGTCCTGACGGATTTTTCGGAAAAAATGTTATCGAGATCTGTAAGAGATCTGATATTGTATTCATCGCACTTCATGGCGCAAACGGAGAAGACGGAAAAATACAAGCAACCTTTGATCTCATGGGTATCAGATATACAGGCTCTGATTATCTTGCAAGTGCAAATGCAATGGATAAGGGCATAACAAGACGTCTCCTGATAGCTGACGGAATAAAAATGGCCACAGGCACCTCCTACACAAGTGAGGATATGAAAAACGGTACAACAAACGAATGGAACATCTTCCCGTGCATTGTTAAACCCTGCTGCGGCGGTTCAAGCATAGGCGTATCAAGGGCTGATAACCGTGAAGAGTTTGACAGAGCTCTCAGAGACTGCTTCAGATATGAGAACGAAGCGGTTGTTGAACAGTTTATAAAAGGCCGTGAGTTCTCTGTCGGTATCCTTGACGGAAAAGCCCTTCCTGCTATAGAAATAATCGCAGACGGTTTTTATGACTATAAGAACAAGTATTCAGGTAAAACTCTCGAGGTTTGTCCTGCACAGATCTCAGAAGATCTTGAGAAGAAGCTTCGTGACGCTGCTGAAAAGGCATTCGCATCTCTCAGACTCTGTGTTTACTCAAGATTTGACTTTATTGTAGATGAAAACGAAGATATTTACTGTCTTGAAGCCAATACGCTTCCCGGTATGACTCAGGCTTCGCTTATTCCTCAGGAAGCAGCAGTTATCGGACTTGACCACGCTGCTCTGTGTGATTTTATAGTAAAAAAATCACTTGAGAGATTTTAAGGAGGAAACAAGCTTTGAAATCCATGACACTACGTGAAGCTGCAGATGCCTGCAAAGGCAGACTGTTTGCTCCGGAAGGCTCTGAAGGTCTTAAAATAACCGATATTTCTATAGACAGCCGCACCATAGAAAAAGGCTTCTTATATATACCTATCAAGGGACAAAGATTTGACGGACATGATTTTATAAGCTCCGTTTTTGAAAAAGGCGCTGTCTGCACACTGACAGAGCATTATGACGAAAATCTTGCTTTTCCGCAGATAGTGGTCGATTCTACCTCAGCGGCATTAAGAGATATAGCTGAATACTACAGAAGTCTTTTCAAAAACCTTACTGTTATCGGCGTTTCGGGAAGTTCAGGAAAGACTTCTACAAAAGAAATGATCTGTTCCGTTCTTTCCGAACACTTCAATGTACTTAAAACAGAAGGAAACCTCAACAACGAAATAGGCGTTCCGAAGACGATCTTCAGAATCAACGAGGAACATAACGTTGCAGTTATCGAAATGGGTATAAACCACTTCGGAGAAATGACACGTCTTGCAAAAATGGTACGCCCTGACATTGCGGTTATAACCAACATAGGAACAGCCCATCTTGAGTTTCTTGAATCACGTGACGGAATACTTCGTGCCAAAACAGAAATGTTCTCTTATCTTTCTGAAAAAGGAACTGCTGTACTTAACGGAGACGATGACAAGTTAAGTACCGTAAACTCTGTAAAAACAAGCTTTTTCGGACTTGAAAACGGAAGCTGCAGGGCTGAAAACATAGTTCAGAACGGTATAGACGGCACATCGTTTACTCTGATATGTGACGAAGAAAAATTTGACGCTTTTGTACCTGCACTCGGAAACCATATGATACTCAACGCGCTTGCAGCCTTCAGAATATCACGTCTGCTCTCCATGCCTGCAGAAAAAGCGCTTAACGGCATAAGAAACTTCAGAAACATTGACGGCCGCTTCAATGTTATCAAAACAGGTTATTTCACTCTTATAAACGACTGTTACAACGCAAACCCCGACTCTGTCAAGGCATCTCTGAGTGTTATCGGAAGCCTCAGCGGAAAAAAAGCAGCTGTACTTGCCGATATGAAAGAGCTTGGTGATACTTCAGAAAAAATGCACCGTGAGATAGGCGCATATGCTTCAGAAGTACTTGATACACTTATCTGTATAGGAACCGATGCAAAATACATCATGGAAGAGGCCAGAATCAAAAATCCGTCTGTAAACGCAGTTTATTTTGAAAACAACGAAGCTGCAAAGGCAGAAATACTTAACTATCTTGAAAAATCAGATACTGTTCTCATAAAAGGCTCTCATTCTATGAATCTTTCAGAAATAACATCGTTTTTAAAAGAAATTTGTCAGTAACACACAATTTATTAAGGTATCTATTGACAAATAGGATAGTTTAGAGTATCATTATATATGTAAGTCAATTGAAACAACGGCGTTTCAGTTTCATTAATATTCGGATAATCTTTGTGATTTATTTTTTGAATAAATGAAATTGAAACGCTTTTATTTTAACCACAGGAGGATTTTTTTATTATGGCGGAATCATCAAAAAACGTTTCATCTTACTTCGCATGCAATGTTTTTAATCAGACAGTAATGAGAGAAAGATTACCCAAGGATGTCTTCAAGGCAGTAATGCAGACAAAGAAAATGGGTACATCACTCGGCAGCAACATAGCAAACGTAGTAGCAAACGCTATGAAGGACTGGGCGGTCGAAAAAGGAGCTACCCACTATACACACTGGTTCCACCCCATGACAGGTGTTACAGCCGAAAAACATGATTCATTCCTCACTCATAATTCAGACGGAACTATTATCCTGGAGTTTTCAGGAAAAGAACTTATAAAGGGCGAACCTGATGCTTCCTCATTCCCTTCGGGCGGACTAAGAGCAACCTTTGAAGCAAGAGGATATACAGCATGGGATCCGACATCTGATGCATTTATCAAGGACGGCACACTGTACATACCAACTGCCTTCTGTTCATACACAGGAGAAATACTCGATAAAAAAACTCCTCTTCTCCGCTCTATGGATGTAGTAAGTGAACAGGCACTCCGCATCCTCAGACTTTTCGGTAATACAACCGCTACAAGAGTTCTGCCTACAGCAGGCGCTGAGCAGGAATACTTTCTTGTAGACAAGACACTTTTTGATCAGCGTGAGGATCTCCTTATAACCGGAAGAACACTTTTCGGTGCCAAGCCTCCTAAGGGTCAGGAGCTCGAGGATCATTATTTTGGAAATATAAAAGAAAGAGTTTCGGCATATATGCATGAGCTTGACGAAGAGCTCTGGAAGCTCGGAATCCCGGCAAAGACAAAGCACAACGAGGTTGCTCCGGCACAGCATGAGCTTGCACCTGTTTTTGAAACTGCTAATATAGCAGCTGACCATAACCAGCTCACTATGGAGCTCATGAAAAAAATAGCTCTCAAGCATGACCTTGTTTGTCTTCTTCACGAAAAGCCTTTTGCAGGAGTAAACGGTTCAGGAAAACACAACAACTGGTCTCTCTCATCAAACGACGGTCAGAATCTTCTCGATCCTGGTGATACTCCTACTGAAAATACTCAGTTTCTTACATTTCTCTGCGCTTTTATCAAGGCTGTTCACAAGTATTCGGATCTTCTCAGACTTTCTGCAGCAAGCGCAGGAAATGACCACCGCCTCGGCGCAAACGAAGCACCTCCGGCTATCGTGTCAATGTTTATAGGCGACGAGCTTCAGGCGATACTTGACGCACTTGAAAACGATACAAAGGCTGAAGTAAACTCAAAAACAAAGTTCAAGATCGGTGTTGACGCACTTCCTTCCTTCAACAAGGATAACACTGACAGAAACAGAACATCTCCTATGGCGTTCACCGGAAATAAGTTCGAGTTCAGAATGCTTGGTTCTGCAGACTCTATTTCATGTACAAACGTAATGATGAACACAATGGTAGCTGATGTACTGTGCGAGTTTGCTGATGAGCTTGAAGGCGCTGAAGACTTCAACACAGCACTTAAGGAGCTTCTTGTAAGAACCTACAAGGAACACAAGGCTGTAATCTTCAACGGAAACGGATATTCAGACGAATGGGTAAAGGAAGCAACAGAGACAAGAGGGCTTCCTAACTATATATCAACAGTTGATTGTCTCCCAAGATACCTTGATGAAAAGAATGTTTCCATGTTTGAAAAGTTCAAGGTATACTCAAAGGTAGAGATTGCTTCAAGAACAGAGATCCTTCTTGAAAACTACACAAAGGTAATAAATATCGAAGCACTCACCATGCTCGATATGGCAAAGAAGCAGATATATCCTGCTGTTATGGAATATACAAAGGAAGTATGCAATACACTTGCTTCCATCAAAGCTGTAGGAATCGAAAACGCTGCCCAGGAAAAGCTCGCAAACAAGCTCTCATCATCTCTTGGCTGTCTCGACTCCGCAGTAAAGGAGCTTGAACAGTCTCTCATAGATGCAAAGGATACAGACAACGTATACGAGCTTTCACAGTTCTACAGAAACGAAGTATTTGCAAAAATGCAGGCACTCAGAGCTATCGCTGACGAGCTTGAAACTATTGTTTCAGAAAAATACTGGCCATTTCCTGTATATTCTGATCTTCTGTTCAAGGTCTGATAATATCATAAATATTTTCACAGGTCAGACTTTATAGTAAACGAAAAAACAAATTTTTCGTTTACTATAAGCTGATAAGCAAGACGATAAAAATAATCGATCATTATAAATTTCAAGGGGCTGTTTTATTTTTATGAGCATACTTAACGTTGAAAATGTCACACATGGCTTCGGCGCAAGAAGAATACTTGAGGACTCCTCTTTCAGACTTCTGAAAGGAGAACATGTCGGACTTGTAGGTGCAAACGGTGAGGGAAAAACAACTTTTCTTAATATCATAACAGGCAAGCTTATGCCTGATGAGGGAAAAATAGAATGGTGCAAGCACATTACTACAGGATATCTTGACCAGTACAGTACGCTTACTCCGGGAAAATCCATCCGTGATGTACTCAGAGAAGCTTTTTCTCATCTTTCCGAGCTTGAACAGGAAATGCTCGAGCTTTACGAAAAAATGAGTGACGCTTCAGATGAAGAAATGGCAGAAATGATGGAGAACGTAGGCGAGATCCAGGAAATACTTGATCAGAGCGGATATTATACCATAGACAGCAAAATAACCGAATACGCAAACGGTCTCGGTCTCGGCGAAATAGGCCTTGATCACGATGTAACCGAGCTTTCCGGAGGACAGAGAGCAAAGGTTCTTCTGACAAAGCTTCTGCTTGAAAACCCTATGATACTTATCCTCGATGAGCCTACAAACTTTCTTGATGAAAACCACATCGCATGGCTTAAAAACTTTCTTCAGAATTATGAAAACGCCTTTATTCTCGTTTCGCACGACGTACCGTTTATGAACTCAGTTGTAAACGTTATATACAACATCGAAAACGCTGTACTTACAAGATACACAGGAAACTATGATGACTTCAGAAGAATGTACGAGCTCAAGAAGCGCCAGACAGAACAGGCGTATGAAAAACAGCAGAAGGAAATTGCACATCTCCAGGAGTTTATCGCAAAAAACAAAGCAAGAGCTGCTACAGCAACTATGGCAAGGTCACGCCAGAAAAAGCTCGATGGTATGGAGATAATCACTATAGCCAAGGAAAAAATCAAGCCTTCCTTCAGCTTCAAATCTGCAAGAACACCGGGTAAGGTTGTTATCGACGCTAAAAACCTCATCCTCGGATATGATGAACCGCTGACAAGAGCTGTTGATTTTCAGGTTGAACGAAATAAAAAAATCGCAATAAAAGGTGTAAACGGTCTCGGAAAATCAACTCTTATAAAAACTATGCTCGGTATAATAAAACCTATACAGGGTACTATTGAACACGACCAGTTTTTACAGTACGGATATTTTCAGCAGGAAGAAAATGCATCAGATAAAACAGCTCTCCAGGAGATATGGGACGATTTTCCTGCAATGACAAACGCAGAAGTTCGTGCAGCTCTTGCAAGATGCGGACTGACCAATGAACATATAACCTCGCAGATGAGAGTACTGTCAGGTGGTGAAAACGCAAAGGTAAGACTCTGCAGACTTATGCTTTCAGAATTCAACCTTCTCGTACTTGACGAGCCTACAAACCATCTTGACGTTGCTGCAAAGGATTCTCTCAAGGAAGCTATAGACAAGTTCAAAGGAACAGTTATCCTTGTAAGCCACGAACCTGAGTTTTACGAAGACATCGTTACTGATATATGGAATCTTGAAAACTGGACTACAAAAATCATATAAGTATTCTTTTAAGACGCAAAAAAAGCTTTGCCCCAAAAACGGCAAAGCTTTTTTTGTGAAGAATATATTGTGAAGAAATAAGCGGGTTTTATTATGTATAAAATACAAACTCCTCATCAGCAAGTCTTATACGGCTTTTATTCTGAAGCTTCATCTCGTGCTTGCTTTCTATTTCTTTTTCATTGATGTATGTGTGATTTGTTGAGTTGTTGTCGATTATAAAATAAGAGTTGTTTTTGAATAGGATTTCGGCATGAAGTCTGCTGACTGCACAGTTGTCTCTGATGCAATAATCAACGGACTTTTTTTCTGTGCCTATACGCAGACTCTTTCCTTTAAGAAGAATCTTTTCGTTGTTTTTTACTCTGAGAAGAAACGTTTTCCCTAAGGACTTGTTATCAGAGTTAAGAAGTACAGTACTGTTATCGTATTCTTTTTCATCTATTATCTCACCGTTTTTGTCACAGTACTGAACGTTTAGCTTTTCATCGGAAAAATCAGGTTCCTTTTTCTTAGATTTGTTTTTGTTTTTTGATTCCTTGAAAATCTTTGAAAAAATGCTTTTTTTGTTCTTAAGCTCTTCTTTGTCTTCGTCATCTGCATAAAAATCCAGTGGAAGCTTGAACTCATGTATGGATTCATCATCGCGATCTGTCTGTGGTTTTTTTATCATGATAACAGGTTCATTTTCTTTTTGAGACTCTGACTGATGCGCTTGGTCTGTGACAGGGTCAAAGCTATCTTTTGTGATATCATCGGAAAAAACTGCATATGAACCCATAACAGGCACTCCGCCTATCTGCTCTGCTACTATATATCTGAAGTCCATCAGAGAAAAATCTTTTCCGCTGTTAAGATATCCGAGCATCTTACCTATGTAGTCACAGTTTTCAGTGCTGTCAAACTTTACTCTGCATATGAGATTTTTCAGAAAAACATTAAGCGCAGGGTTACCTGTGTTCTTGTCCAGAACAGGCATTATTATGAGGAATAATTCTCCGCTTAGTTTATCGCAGAAAATCTTATCACAGTCGAGAATTATTGAGTCAGGATCAATCAGATAGTTTTCAGCTTCAGAATATACGTTGAGAATAGTATCTATCATATATATGAGCTTATCCTTTCTGATACATTCGTCAAGAAGCTCCGATACTGTTATAAGAGATGTAATATCGTACTTTGCTGTAATCCTTTCATTAAACTGTGAAACCATAAACGGAAGTATTCCGGGGATATTGTTGTTATCAAGCATACCTTGTGCAACCTTGTCTATCTGTTCTCCGGATCCGGTTTCAAAAACCATGTATGTTTTTTTATCAAGGTTAGTAATATAATTTTTCATTTTTATCCTTCCTTCATTCCTTAATTTTCCTTTTAAGTTAATTATACACTATTCCCGGAAAACATGCAATAGTTTTTTTAAATTTTTTCCATACTTATCCTTAATTTTTTTATAATACGTTTTTCAAGTCTTGATATATATGACTGTGATATTCCTATCTCATCAGCAACTTCCTTTTGCGTTTTTTCTTTTCCGTCTATAAGGCCAAATCTCATCTGCATAATGAGCTTTTCCCTTCCCTTCAGAGAGTTTACTGCTTTGAGAAGCATGTTTTTCTCCGACTCACTTTCGATCCCCTTGTTTACTATATCATCATCGGTACCAAGTATATCTGACAGCAGAAGCTCGTTTCCGTCATAGTCTATGTTCAACGGTTCGTCTATCGATATCTCGTTTTTGTACTGAGATGATTTTCTCAGAAACATAAGTATCTCGTTTTCTATACATCTGGAAGCATATGTGGCAAGCTTTATCTGTTTTTCGGGGCAGAATGTCTTAACAGCTTTGATAAGACCTATAGTTCCGATTGATACAAGATCCTCCACACCTACACCGGACGACTCAAATTTTTTAGCTATGTAAACCACAAGCCTGAGATTGTGAACTATAAGACGTTCACGTGCAAGCTTTTCATTTTTTGCAAGAAGTGCAAAGGTTTCTTCCTCCTCTTCCTTACTAAGCGGAGGCGGAAGCTTCTCAGAACCGTTTATATAATAAATGTTTCCGTAAAGAAGCCTGTTTTTTATCTTCCTTATAAGCAATGCTATTTTTTCTGTTATCTTCACGTTTTGTCACTACCTTCTGTTTTTTTTATGATAAAATTATATATCATTTTTTAAGCTGAATTTGTCGGTTGATGTATATGCTTTAAAATTTTTTTATGATAGAATAGACGGATTGAAAACTGCTCTTCCGGCCGTTTCCTTTATCCCGATAAGAACATCTACACTCCTTGATATATTGTTGCCCTGTATTATTACCTCATCCGGCTTAAAAGCCGGAAGAAGCCCTGTACCGTCTATAGTTGAATACGGTACAAGCCGGGTTCCTTTTATTTTTTCAGACGCCGTGAGTATATCATAAACATCTGTTTTTTCTGTTTTATCACCTGTCAGTTTTGTTATTATATCCTCTGAGCATACTATTACCGGCTTTCCGCTGAACATATCAGTCATAGAATTTCCGGTATCGGAAAGTCCTGAAACAGATACTGACCTTCCGTTGTTTTTTATTATTACAGAAAAGTCACCCTGACAGCATGCTCCCTTATCTACAACCGTTCTTATAAAGCATACAGAAAAATATGATACTGCAGTAAATACCATAAGGCTGAACAGTGATACATCAATATATACAAACGTATTATTGACCGTTATTGTTTCACAGTCAAAAAAATATCTCAGCGAAAGTATGATCCCCGCAAAAGAAAAATTTATTATGTAAAAGTATATCGTAAGCCTTATGTACTCCCTGAGCTTTTTTTTGCCAAAGGCTATTATCACTATCAATACTGCAGCTACCGCCTTTATAAGAAACATAAGTAAAAAGCTTATATGAGGCAGAAGAATTACAAGAGAAAAAAGGCTGCCGATAACAGATGAAACTACAAGACCCGAGGTTTTCAAGGAGGTATGAGATATTCTGGAGGTCGCCTTGACAAGAAAATAATTCACGTAAATATTCAGAACAATAAGCACATCTATGTATATCACATTCAAGTATACCACAGCCTTATTTTATCTTGTATAAAATCACCTTAAGGTGATTTTTTTCAGCCGATATGCACATACTCTAACTACATCAGCTTTGTACATATCGTTTTCTATATATTATTATAGCGCACTTCATACAAAAAAATTGTCATAAAAAAACCCCTGAAGCTACTTGTTTAAGGTAGTTTCAGGGGTTTTTCCCTTGTTATTGATAAAAAACTGCTTAGTCTTCTATAAAAGCTCTGAAAGCTCTGTATGCCATATACACATCTGTCTTGGCTACGATCTCATACGGAGCATGCATAGAAAGAACAGGAACACCCACATCTATAACATCTACATTGAGATTTGCTATATATGCAGCTACGGTTCCGCCGCCGCCGCCGTCAACCTTTCCGAGTTCGCCTGTCTGCCATACTACATTGTTTTTGTTAAGCATTGTACGTATTCTGCCGACAAACTCTGCAGATGCATCTGATGTTCCGGACTTTCCTCTTGAACCGGTGTACTTTGTTACAACAACACCATAGTTAAGATAGGCTGCATTTTTCTTTTCCATCACACTCGGGAATGTCGGATCAAAAGCAGCGTTCACGTCAGCTGACAGACACTCTGAGTTGGAGAGGACAGTTGTTCCTCTTTTTCCGTATTCATTTGCTATATCGTCTATAAAATATCTGAGGTAGGATGAGTTAAGACCTGTGTTTCCGTCGCTGCCCGTTTCCTCCTTATCGGTAAGAACAGTAACTGTTGTTTTATCAGGGATCCGGGTTGTATCAAGTATTGCTCTGAGAGCAGGATAAGCACACACTCTGTCATCGTGTCCGTAAGATCCGATAAGGCTTCTGTCAAAGCCTACATCAGAAGCTCTGAATGCAGGAACAGCTTCAAGCTCTGCAGACAGAAAATCCTCTTCTGTGATACCGTACTTTTCAAAAAGTATAGAAAGAATGTTGAGCTTGACAAGCTCGCTTTCCTTGTCTGACTTAAAAGGTCTTGAACCGATAATTATGTTGAGCTCTTCGCCGGTCACAATAGATGAACCGTTTTTCTTCATCTGTTCTGAAGCAAGGTGCGGAAGCAGATCGCTTATTACGAAAACAGGGTCTGTTGTCTCTTCACCTATGCAGACCTCTACCTGTGTACCATCAAGAAGCACAACTACTCCGTGAAGTGCAAGCGGAACAGAAGTCCACTGATATTTTTTTATTCCGCCATAATAATGTGTTTTGAAAAGAGCAAGCTCGCTATCCTCATACAAAGGACACTGCTTGAGATCAAGCCTTGGCGAATCCACATGTGCTGCGTTTATTCTTACTCCGTTTTCGATAGGTTCACTTCCTATAACTGCAAGAATAAGTGCTTTGCCTCTGTTGTTTCTGAATATTTTTGTGCCAGGCTTAAGTTCCATACCCTGCTTATATTCTACAAAGCCCTTTTCTTCTGCTGCTTTTACAGCAAACTTTACAGCTTCACGTTCTGTTTTGGATTTGTCAAGAAATATCTTATAATCCTCTGAAAAATCATATATTTTTTTTACTTCAGAATCGTCTATTATATGATAAATATTTTTCTTGGAATAAAAAAGCTTATCCTTAAGTTCTTTAGCAGGACATGATTCTTTTTCTTTACTCAATTTTTATCACTCCGTATCTTTGAATTTGTTGTTATAATATCTTTTTATCTTATCGGACAGTTCATCGACAACATCGTCAAGACCTGTCATACCATTATTATTTTTAATAATAAAATCTGAATTATCAACGAAAAATTTTTCTGTATGCTGGGAATTCATACGTGCAATTGCCTGCTCATCTGTCAGAGAGTCACGTTTCATGATTCTCTGAAGTCTTGTTTCCTCATCTGCAATAACAGAAATTATAATTTCGCAAAAATCATCTACTCTGCTCTCAAAAAGTGTAGGAGCATCAAGAAGGATCAGCTTGTTTCCTCTGGCAGAATTTTCTTTGATAAGAGACAAAATCTCAGATGTTATATGCGGATATGAAATACTGTTCAGAAGCTCAAGCTTTTTTGGATTGTTGAAAACTATATCAGCTAAAGCACGACGGTTAAGAGAATGATCGTCGTTGAGCACACACGGACCAAAACAGTCTGCAATTTCTCTTAGACAAACTGTATCGGGCTCCATTATGCTTTTTGCTACCTCATCAGCGTTTATGACTGTAAAACCGTTTTGTCTGAATCTTTTACAGGCTGTGGTTTTGCCTGAACCGGTCTGACCTGTAAGTCCGATAACCATTACACCTTCTAAACTGTTCACGATTCTACCACCTCATAACCGGCCGCTCTTATCAAACGGTTATATACTGCAAGCCCTACCCCCTCTTTTCTTGGTGCTCTGACATAGAGGGTTTTTATGCCAAGACGGTCTGCTTCTCTGAGCTTTGCAAATAACTGCTGCGCCTGTTCTTCCGGAGTTGATCCGTATGTCATATATTTAAAAGGAAAGTTTTCAGTATCATAATCAAAAATAAGGCTGCATGAATCCTGTTCTGTCTGTTCAGAAACGTATTTTTTGAACATCTCAATACCCTCGCGTACAAGCACAACACGTGCTCTCGGCGAATAGTGTGTGTATTTCATTCCGGGAGAACGTACTTCGTTTACCTCCGGAACTTCATCAGAAGAAATGTTTTTGTCTATTATTACGTCATCGACAACTTTTCTGAGCTGTTCAGGAGTTATGAAGCCGGGGCGAAGTATACGCACCGAATCATATCCCTCAAAAGTTATAACAGTAGATTCCAGTCCTACTCTGCATTCTCCTCCGTCAACTACAGCTGATATTTTTCCGTTCATATCATCTATGACATGACGTGCAGTAGTCGGACTCGGCGAACCTGAAAGATTTGCGGAAGGAGCAGCAAGAGGCTTGCCGGTCATACTGATTACTTTTTTCATGATTTCGTTGTCAGGCATTCTTACTGCAACTGTATCAAGCCCTCCTGTTACTATAGAAGGGATATTGTTTTTCTTAGGAAGTATCATAGTAAGCGGACCGGGCCAGAAATTTTCTGCAAGACGATATGCTACTGACGGTATATCCTCTGTGTATTTTTTCATCATTTCAAGATCCGATATGTGAATAATAAGAGGATTGTCTGCAGGTCTTCCCTTAGCTTCGAAAATTTTTGAAACTGCTGTTTCGTTAGTAGCGTCTGCTGCAAGACCATAAACAGTCTCTGTCGGGAGTGCAACTACCTCTCCGCACATAAGCAGCGACACAGCTATTTCGAGGTCACTGTCACTGCCGCTTAAAAAATTCATTTCTTTCATACATCCACTTTTGATTCGGTTGAAAAACTAACGAATCTTATTTCTCCTTTTATTTTTATAAAGACAATCCGGAAGCTGTAGATAAAACGAATGCTTAAAGCTCACTCTGCATTGCAAGCTTTGCTGCCTGATCAGCAGTTGCGAGTGCATCTATGACTTCCTGAAGGTGACCGTTAAGCACATCCTCAAGCTTATAGAGAGTAAGACCTATACGATGGTCTGTAATACGTCCCTGAGGATAATTATATGTACGTATTCGTTCGGATCTGTCTCCGGTTCCCACCTGAGTTTTTCTTTCGGAGGCTATCTTGTCAGCCTGTTCCTGACAAAGTGCCTCATAGAGTCTTGAACGCAGTATCTTCATAGCTTTTTCTTTGTTCTTGTGCTGGCTTCGTTCGTCCTGACACTCAACTACAGTACCTGTCGGAACATGTGTTATACGCACTGCCGACTCTGTTTTGTTGATATGCTGTCCGCCCGCACCGCTTGCACGGAAAACATCGATCTTGAGATCTGTAGGATTTATGTCAAGCTCAACATCATCAGCCTCTACAAGTACAGCTACTGTAACTGTAGATGTATGTATTCTTCCCTGTGATTCTGTTTCCGGAACACGCTGAACTCTGTGAACTCCGCTTTCGTATTTGAATCTTGAATATGCACCTTCACCTTCAATGGAGAAGCTTATTTCCTTGAAACCGCCAAGCTCTGTTTCATTTGAATTAAGCACTTCCTGCTTCCAGCCCATTGATTCAGCATACATTGTGTACATTCTGTAAAGAGAATTTGCAAAGAGCGAAGCTTCCTCGCCGCCTGCGCCGCCTCTTATCTCGATGATAACGTTTTTATCATCGTTAGGGTCCTTAGGAAGAAGAAGTATTTTCAGTTCTCCTGTAAACAGCTCCATCTTTTCTTTTTGTTCTTCGTACTCAAGCTGAGCCATTTCTTTCATTTCTTTGTCAAGGCCGCCTGCATCGAGAAGCTCCTTTGCCTCTTCAAAATCCGACTTTGCACGGAGGTATTCGTTATACTTCTCCACTACAGGTGTAAGCGACTTGTATTCTTTCATCAGCTGTGTATATAATGAAGTATTGTTGATAACCGAAGGGTCTGAAAGCTTCTGATTTATTTCATCAAACTTCTGTGCTGTGAGATTTAATTTTTCAAACATATTTTTTGCATTCCTTTTAAAGTATTATTTTTTTATAAAATCAGAACCTGCTAAGACTCCTTCTGTTCTCTTATAACCTGTTTTATTTTGTTTTCTATTTTGCTTCTGGGCACCATAAACTCTCTGGAGCAGCCGATACATCTGAGTCTGAAATCAGCACCCGATCTTATAACGAAAAATTCATTTTTTCCGCAGGGATGATTTTTTTTCATCACCAATGTATCTCCCGGTTGAATATCCATATTTTCCTCCTGTTTTATAGTGTACGCATTCTATATTATAAACTATTTTTTCATGGAACGCAATAATTTACACCACATTTTTTTGAAAATTTAAAAAATATTTTTGTTTTATATTTCTTTCGAGTGAAGATTATGTTTGCTGCCATTTATCGGATAATTGTTGCTTTTGTTTATATATATGTAGTATAATATATATTGAATGTCAAGATAAATCTGACTTTCACTATAATTATCTTTATTAGTATTGCCTTGCACATCTGTCCCTGCGGTCACTCCGTGCATATCGGCCAATATTTTTTTCATCAGCGAAAGGATCGGATAAAATGACCTCAAAAACTCATCTTGCAGTCGGCTGCGCTGCTGCTCTTTATATTACTTCCCCGTCGGATTTTCCGGAACTGGTAACGTGTCTTGGGATTTCATCTATCGGTTCAGTAATAAGCGATATTGACGCTACCCGCTCCGAAAGCCGTAAAGGCCTCGGAAAAATAATAGCAGTCACTGTTCTTGGAATAGCTCTGATATTCGGTGCAGATCTTTTCTTTGATACAAGTATAATTAGCGGAATAGAAAGCAACGCCGGTATTATGCGGCTGATAACCGGCTTTTTCCTGCTTATCGGAATATGCATATTCGGAGAACATCAGCCTCACAGATCTTTTATGCATTCAATTGCAGGTGTTGCTGCTGTAACTCTTGCGTTCTCTGTTCTGATTCCGTCCTCGGTAAAGTACATGGCGGTTTCTATGCTTTCTCACATACTGATAGATATGCTCAACAAAAAAGGTATACGACTTTTTTATCCGCTTCGCAAACCGATGATTAGTCTGGATATCTGTTATGCCGACGGAATTATAAACAAACTTCTTTTTTTTGCTGCTTCTGCAGCCGGCATTGTAAAGGTCGCCTTAATCATAACACATCTTATACATAACTAAAAATCAAAATGGTCTCCGAAAAAATCCGAAGACCATTTTTTTATTATACGTTTACGCCAAAGCTTCTGCAGAGCGCTTCAAGTCCGCCCTGATATCCTGCAGCAACAGCGTTGAATTTCCAGTCACCATTGTTTTTGTATATCTCACATACAACAATAGCAGTTTCTATAGAAAAATCTTCAACAAGATCAAATCTTAAAACTTCTTCTCCTACTGTATCAGCATCTGAAGCCATTTTTGCAACATGTACATAAGCGTTTGATACCTGACCAAAGTTCTGCTTTCTGTTTACAGCATCATGGATAGTTACTGTGATAGCTATTTTTGATACATTTTCCGGAATCTTGGTAAAATCTATCATGATTACTTCATCGTCACCATCGCCCGCACCTGTAAGATTATCTCCTGTGTGAACTACAGCCTCATCTCTGCTCTGAAGATTGTTGTAGAAGATAAAGTCCTCATCACAGGTCACCTTGCCGTTATCGCCAAGTAAAAAAGCTGCTGCATCAAGGTCAAAGTCATATCCTCCGTCATACTTGTTGGTATCCCATCCAAGTCCTATCAGAGCCTTTACTATTCCCTTGTCAAGACTTACTCTCTGTCCTTTTGATAAATTTACTGCCATTGTTTTATACCTCCCAAAAATAAATTATTGATGTATTGTTCTGAAGCCTGCAGTTTTATAGCAAACGAGAAATATTTTTTTGGTTCACCATATCTATATGCAGGCTTCAGCAACGATCATATAAATCTCTTGATAAGCTGTGACACTCCGTCATCCTTAGTGCCGTCACCTACAGCATTGAACTTCCATTCGCCGTCTCTTCTGTATAGCTCTCCGAATACCATCGCTGTCATTCCGCCATAGTTATCAGAAAGATTGAAACGACACAGCTCCTGATTGTTGTCAGCATTCACAATTCGTATAAAAGCGTTTTTGATCATACCAAAGTCCTGGCCACGCTTTGTAGCTTCGTATATGGTTACAGCAAAAACAACTCTGTTATACTGCTGCGGAAGATCGCTTAAGAAAACCTGTATCTGTTCATCATCACCATCTCCGCCTCCTGTAAGGTTATCCCCCTGATGCAGGACACAGTGTGTTTTATGTGTAAGATTGTTGTAAAAAACTACATCGTCCTTGCTTCCGAGTTTATCATCGGTGAGAACAAGCGCTATTGCATCACAGTCTATATCCTGACTTCTCCCGCCAAAAAGACTGAACTTCTTCGGTGCTTCATCCCAACCGAGACCTACTACAACTTTTTTCAGCCCCGCATTTCCTTTTGTAAGGTCAATTTTCTGACCCTTCTGAAGATTTACTGCCATTTTTTCTACATCCCTTTCATTTTTTTATTTGTTTTTCATCACAAACTTTCTGAAGAGATCAACCGGAATAATCGATATTGCCATAACGAATACTACCAGCCACTCTATAAGATCAAGACCGTGACATCTCAGAACTTTTCCTCCGAGATATGTCATTGCGATCTGAACTACCGCTATAATAGCAAGCACCTTGAAAAATCCCTTGTTTCCTCCGATGTTTTCAAAAAGATTCAACTTCTCTGTTCTTGCGTTGAATGCATTGAACACTGCTGAGAAAATAAAGAATGCAAAGTAAGCTGTTCCAAGCTCAAGGTAAACATCACCGTTTGAAAAATCAGCAGGATTAAACATCCTTGATGTATCAAGGCCTTCAACAAAGATCTTCTGAAGCGGTGCAAATGTAAGCATTATAAAGCCAAGTATAAACATCCATAAGCTTCCTGTGATAATGCTGCTCCACATCTGTTTGCTTACAATGTTTTCGGAACGTTTTTTCGGTTTTTCCTGCATAAATCTCTTGAGAGCCGGTTCACCACCGAACGCAAGAGCTGCAAGTGTATCCATAACAAGGTTTACCCAGAGAATCTGTATAACTGTAAGAGGTTCGTTTATTCCGATAAGCGGACATATAAACGAAATAAGAACTGCCGCAACGTTGATAGTAAGCTGGAATATGATAAACTTTCTTATGCTGTTAAAAATAGTACGTCCATAGAGAATAGCCTTGTCAATTGAGTTGAAGTTATCATCAAGAATTACTATATCACTCGCTTCCTTGGCAACTTCTGTACCGCCGCCCATAGCAAAGCCTACATCGGCCTTTTTGAGTGCCGGAGAGTCGTTTACACCGTCACCTGTCATACCAACAACAAGCTCAAGCTCCTGAGCAAGTCTTACAAGACGGCTCTTGTCACTCGGAAGTGCTCTCGCAATAACTCTGATATCAGGGAGAATCTTCTTTATCTCTTCATCAGACATCTTCTGAAGCTCGTCAGATGTAAGTACAACGTCCTTTTCGGAAGTAAGAAGATTTGCTTCCTTAGCAATAGCAACTGCAGTATCCTTACGGTCACCTGTGATCATAACTACCTGTACGCCTGCCTGGTGTACCTCTGCGATAGCAGTAACTGATTCAGGACGAACCTCGTCTCTGATACCGAGAATACCTATGAGTGTCCAGTCACCTTCAGGAAGTGCTTCTTCGCCAAGTGCTTCATCAGCTACAGCAAGTCCGAGAACTCTTATAGCTCTTCCTGCGAGCTCGTTTATCTTGTCTTCGATAGCCTGTGCGTTTGTAAACTCACACTTGTTTCCTTCTTCATCGAAGTAGTACTTGCAGCGTGAAATGATTTTTTCAGGAGCACCCTTTATAAGTGTGTAGTTATAGTCACCCTTGATCTGTGTAGCTGAATACTTGTTAGTACTGTTAAAAGGAATAGAAGCTACCTTCTCAGCCTTTACATTTTCCGGAATCACGTTTACAGCAAAGCCGAGAACTGCTTTTTCTGTTGCGTTTCCGCCTACAACGTTAGCCTTTCCGTTTTCTCTGGAAATAAGTGATGTTGTGTTGTGATGAATAGCCACAGACATTATCTCAGAAAGCTTGCCCTTTACGTCTTCAGCCTTTGCATACTCTGTCATGCCGCCGTCAACAAATGTAACTACTTCAAGCTTACCCTTTGTAATAGTACCTGTTTTATCTGAGAAAAGGATATTGAGGCTTCCTGCTGTTTCAATACCGTTTATCTTTCTTACAAGAACGTTATCCTTGAGCATCTTACCCATATTCATAGCTGAAACGAGAGCAATCATAAGAGGAAGTCCCTCAGGAACAGCCATAACTATAATGATAACTGCAAGAATAACTGCGTCAAGAAAATCTGCAAGGATATTTGCAAATCCGCCTGCAAAATATTCGCCGAATCCGCCGCCTGTCATGATTCTCTGAACCATAAGAGCCAGTGCAATAGCAACACCGCCGATATATCCGAACTTACTGATTCCGCCTGCAAGGTTTGAAAGCTTTACCTTGAGCGGGCTGTCTCTGTCATCGTCCTGCTGAAGCTCCTTGGCAATCTGTCCATACACAGACTTGTCGCCTACAACAGTAACTTCCATTACAGCGTTTCCGGAGCATACAACAGAGCCTCTGAAAACCTTATACGGATTGAGAAAATCCATTGCCTCGCCCTCATCGGAATAATCCTCAGGCATCGGAATCTTTCCGGCTTCCTTGGACTCACCGTTAAGAACTGACTGGTCAACTTTTATGTTACCATCAACAATCTTACCATCAGCCGGTATCTTGTCGCCTGACTGAAGAAGTATGCAGTCTCCGACTACTATATCATCGATAGGGATTTCCTGAATAGAATCGTTTCTGTATATTTTACATGTGATTTTTGAGGCTTCTTCCTGAAGCTTCTGAAAAGCATTTTCGTTTCTGTATTCTGAAAAAGTCGAAACCAGTGTAGCAAGAGCAATCGCTATTGCGATTCCTACCGGTTCATACCACTCTACATCAACGTCTTTAAGAATGTTTGTTGCACCGAGAATAAAAATAAGCACGTTTATGCCAAGCGCAACACAAAGGATCTTGATCATCGGGTCTCCGAAGTTATCCTTAAGCTTATCAAAAAATGTTTCTCCCTTTACCTCACTTAACCTGTTGGTTCCGTGTTCGGTACGTGACTTTTCGACCTGAGCGTCTGTCAGACCAAATTTTTTTTCCTTAGATTGTTCCATTTTTTACTCCTTTTTTTGATTATTATATATTTTCAAACAGCTCTGCATGAAGAAGCAGGCTGTTTTTATCCCTTACAAGCCTGAATGTGGATCTGTCGGTTATTTCGGTGGCATGTCCCCTCGGAATAATACTTCCGTCCGGTGAAAGCAGATTGTCTGCCGCAAGGTTTACCAGATAGTATTTCTCATCCTCGTACTTTATATACGCTTTCACTTCTCTGTCTGAAGCCTTTTCATCCGGATATACATTGGAATACAGATTCCAGCTGCATATCGGAGTATTATCTTCTGCGATAAGCTCTGAAGACTTGAACCACCGGCCTGTATAACCTTTTCTCTGAGTCATGAAATCAAGCTTCATAATTGTCTTGTTTTTTATTTTCATGCCACAGAAGGGACATACAGGTTTACTTGTATCATATAAGATAAAGTATTTTTTTTCACAGTTAGGGTTTGTACATCTGTGCAGTAAATTCCATGTTTTCACAAGTCCTCTTTCCCATTCCATTGCTGTGGGGCGTTCCTTCGGAGAGTGAAGTCCCTGGCAGAAGGCTCTTATAAACAGCTCCTCCAGATACGGCCCGAGATCTTTTATAGTATAACTGAGATTATCGGGTCTGTTTGAAGTGTCGTCAGGGTCTTCTATAAAAGTTGCACATTTTCCGAGACAAAGATGATCATCCTCCTCAGGATCCTGAGAATATATCTTGGGTCCGATTATCGGATGTCTCAGAAAAATATATTCATAAATAAGCACTGCCATAGAGTGAAGATCAGTCTGAACACTCGGAAACTTGCGGTCCTCCCTGCTCATTCCAAGTGTCTGAAGCACCTCAGGTGCAACATATCCTCTTGTTCCTATCACCTCAGGCGGATAGAGTCCGGGAACCACAAGCGAATCAATGTCTATAATCACACATGTACCGGAACGCGGATCTACAAGAACGTTATTGCACGAAAGATCCGAATGCGCAAGTCCTGCCTGATGCATTCTTCTCAGAGACCTTGCAAGAAGTATCGACATCTGAAGCATTGATCTGAAATCCCCTGTCTCAGAGGAATTAAGATATTTTCTGCTCTTTCCTGTGAACCAGTTGCTTTTTTTGTCTTTTCCCTTTATGTTGAGTATCTGCGACGCATTATCTCCGAAAAAGAAGTTTTTGGGATAAGACGGACATACTATTCCGAACTGCGGTTTTACAACAATATCGACCGGCCAGCAAAAACGCTTTGAAAAGTATTCGGCAGTTATGCTGTCGTTACCCTTTGCACCACCGTTTTCCTCGGATACAGTAGGATTATATCTGCCTATTATCGCCTTGATACGATCCTGTATCTTAGGGTCGTTTGCATTTGCGGGATCATTGAAAAACTGTATTACGTAGGATTTGTCCGGCGTGAAGTAGGTATACTTCATACCGCCTCTGGGAGGATTTTCCGTTTCAACATACTCTATTTCATTGCCGTTCATAAGCAATGCACGTCTTATTCTTGCCATCCTCGTGACCTCATTTTTCCATGATTTTGCATATGAGCAGAGTTCTGTCGTCAAACGAACCTCGCTCCGTATAGTTATCAAGCCATCTTAAAAGCCTGTCTTTTCTGAGTATCGGAAGCTCCGTTCCAAAATTCTGAAGTGAAGCCTTGTTTATTATATCCCTGTTATTCCATAATTCTTCAAGAGTACACCCTGTTTCTTCAGAGATTTTGTTGGCATACTGAACAGCAACTGTCTTTGCGTTGTCATTTACCCAGGGATAGCTTACAGGCTCAGGAATATTGTCAGGAAGCTTTTTTTCACTGTTTTCTTTGTATATCGGAATATCAAATATTCCGTTAAGCTCCAGATCGAGATATAGTCTTAAAAGCTGCGGAGAATTAGGAAAATAATCATCTGCAACCCCGTCTGTCATAAGCATGACAGCTGATGTTTTTCCGCGCATGATCTTTGTTTTTACCATAAGATTCTCTTTGCGGTTTATGCTTTCGGAGGTGAGAAAATCAGTTTCTCCCGAATAAACACCGTTGTCCGGCTCGCTTAAAAGCCTGAGCGCCTTGTCAAACTCCGCGTTATTATCAACTGAACATATGATACCATCGCCTATCTGACAGGCTACAACAAAGTATTCTTTTTCTCCGTCAACTGACACCGGAAGCAGCATACATACAAGAAATGTTCCTGAAAAATCCTTTACCTCAAGATCTCTGTCAAGAAGCTTAAGATACTCAAACTTTGTTTTTCTTTCTTCGTATGCCTTTATAACACTGTCACGTGCTTTTATTACGGAGTCCTGAAGCATTGAAGCAAAAAAACTGCAGCCTTCAACAAAAAGAGCGTCCTCACGGGGAAGTGAAAGCTTTTCAACCTGTTCTACAGAAATATTCTCTAACTGCTCCCTGATATGTCCTATAGCTGCACGGCATGATTCCATAGCACCTATACGTGAAAACTTTTTTGAACCTGCACCGTCTGAAACGGCCATGATACACCAGTCACCTACTGTTTCGTATTCGAACCAGTCATCGCAGTTTGTACCTTCATGCTTGTGTTTTTTTCCACGCACTCTTGCACCGGTTATCCGGAAACCATTATGCTCTGATTCTGATGAAGTATACTCTTCATAAGGTTCAGGTTCATTATCCGGAACGGGTTTGTACTGCCACAGAGAAGCAGTTTTTTTTATAACATCAGCAGGAGGATTTATATATTTTTCAAGCTCCTCCTCGGTAACTGTTTTCAGATCTTCCGCTTCAACGTCTATTATTTCTTCATCGGAAATCTTTTCGTTGTCGTTTTTATTCACTTTAACACCTACTCAATTACGGTACTATAACAAATCCCTGCGGCGGCGGCGGAAGCTCTATCGGCTGTCCCGGAAGAGCGTCAACACTGCCGGATGACATCTTGATCGAGCCTGATACCCATGTGAAGAACTGCGCGAGGTCTCCTGCTGAGAGACTGTTCATCATAAGTACGTTGTTTGTTATTTTTTTCAGTACAGAAGTATCTGCCTGGGCACCTGCCGCACATGCTATTATATTTGCCGGCTTGCTTTGTCTGAGTTCATCTACTGCCGATTCCCATTCGTCTGTAGGTGCTCCGTCAGTTAAAATAAAAACAAGCGGCTTCCAGTCACCCTTCTGATTAGGTCCTGACTGGCGCACTTCATCGTTTATGCATTCGGTAAGCAGTCTCAGAGCTGCTCCGAGTGATGTTATTCCATTTGCCTGAAGATCAGGCTCTTTAAAATCCATTATTTCGGTGAGCGGACAAACCTGTCTTGCAATACTGTCAAAAGTTATCACTGATAAGTATGCAGTTTCAAGCGCCTGCGGATCACTTTTTAGCTCCATCAGAAGAGCCTTTACTCCCTGTCTTACTGCCTCTATTGGCTCACCGTTCATAGATCCCGATGTATCAAGAAGCAGATAAACCGGTAATCTTCTTGTAAAATCTGACATAAAAATCATAATCTCCTATCGTTTTTTCTAAATATCCTCTTAAATATATGCATATACACTTGAACTTTTACAAAGTTCAAAGGAACCGATTAAGGGTAGCAAATATGCATAATAGATAGATTGAAATAATTATATACCATTTTTTTGCGTTTGTCAATAAAAAAAGAAATAAAATTACCAAAGTTTTTATTTATTATATTTTTTATAATGAACACCTGTTTAAAGAATATGTTTTATCCATCAATCAGCTATTATATCACTATTAGCCGATATGCACGGAGTGACCGCAGGAAACGGATGTGCAAGGGAATATTAATAAATTTATACACATATTAAAGCTATACAAAACAACACATACATCAGCTCACAATAAAAAAGAGCAGTTTTTTAATCCTGCTCCTCAATGATGTGTTATTGCCTGTCAAAGTAAGCCTTTCCTTTGTCAGGATAAAAATACGTTCTAAGATATCCGTCTGTTGAAACAACTACAAATTCATTTGTTGATTCGATATAATATATATCGTCGTTATCTTCTTTTTCCTTCTTGTAAAGTGCATCGGGTGAATTTACAACGTCGGAGGCTGCTGCTTCGTATTCTTCTGCAGAAGCAAATCCCATCTCTTTTCCGTGCTTTTCGTAATGATCGTCAAGCAGCTTTGCGGTTCTGAAGGTATAAACGATATATTCTTCAGCTTCCGATTCTGTTATGTCTGCTTCAGTTTCCTGTGCTTCAGTGATTTCTGATTCTGTTACTATAATGACAGAATCAGGTACTTCAGTATCTATAGCATCTGAAATGACTGAAGAACTATCTGTGGTGACAATAGCTTCCCCCTGATAAAAAGAATCATCTTCCTTATCGCTCAGAGTAAACCTGCCTGTCAGAACTCCCAGTACTGCCAGTATAACAAAAACGATTGTATAAAGTCCGGGGTTTGTTTTTTTCCCTTTGTTATTTTTGTTTTCCAACGTATCCGGCTCCTTTTGTATGTGTTCAGAATCTGTCAAAAAAATCTTTTTCGTTTACTATAACTATAGTGAATGCAAAAAGGGGTTTTGCATTCACTATTATTTTTTAACGTTCAAGCGCATATCCTTTTCTTTTTATCACTTCGAGGACGCTGATAACATAATCCTCGCATAGTTTATCTGTCT
>SVNR01000026.1 GCA_015066815.1 Ruminococcus sp. | reverse complement strand
GCACTGTTTATCAGGAAATAACACTTTGTCCTAATCTTACTGTTGCAGAAAACATGTACATAGGCAGAACCAGCGGTGCTTTTACCAACTGGAAAAAAATAAATTCACAGGCAAAAGCTCTTCTTGATTCACTCAGCATACCTGCTTCTCCTACTCAGCAGCTTAGCGATTGTTCGCTTGCTGTGCAGCAAATGGTTGCTATTGCAAGAGCTGTAGATATGGACTGTAAGGTACTTATACTTGACGAACCTACATCCTCACTCGATGAACAGGAAGTAGAAAAACTCTTCAAGCTCATGACAGATCTGCGAGAACGTGGAGTAGGTATAATATTTGTTACTCATTTTCTTGATCAGGTATATTCTGTATGCGACAGAATAACAGTACTCAGAGACGGTACTTTTGTAGGAGAATACCTTATAAGCGAACTCCCCCGCGTTCAGCTCGTTTCAAAAATGATGGGAAAAGAGCTTGACAGCTTCTCTGATATTGACAGAAGCGAGATTGCCGATACAATTGACAAAGCCTCTCCTCCTGTATTTGAAGCAACCGGTCTTTCAAGTGACGCAGGTGTAAATCCTTTTGAGTTTTCTATCAGAAAAGGTGAAGTAAACGGTTTCACCGGACTTCTCGGTTCAGGCCGAAGCGAATCTGTACGTGCAATCTATGGTGCTGACAAAATAACCGGCGGAACAATAAAAATGAATGGAAAAACAGTCAGGATCAAAAAACCGCTTGACGCTATGAAGCTCGGAATAAGTTATCTTCCTGAAGACAGAAAACGCGACGGTATCATAGGTGACTTGTCGGTAAAAGACAATATTATTCTGGCACTGCAGGTTATGAAAGGAATATTCAAGCCTATTTCAAAGGCTGATGCAGACAAATTTGCGGACGAATACATAAAACTTCTCGGAATAAAAACGGCATCTGCCGAAACTCCGATAAAATCTCTTTCCGGCGGAAATCAGCAAAAAGCTATTCTCGCCCGCTGGCTTCTCGCTAATCCGGTTTATCTGATTCTCGACGAGCCTACAAGAGGTATCGATGTCGGAACAAAGCTCGAAATACAGAAGCTCGTTCTGAAGCTTGCCGGTGAAGGCAAAAGCGTTACCTTTATATCGTCGGAGATCGACGAAATGCTTCATGTATGCTCAAGACTCATTGTAATGCGTGACAGACACGTTGTCGGCGAATTAAACGGCGATGAGCTTACTCAGACAAAGATCATGTCTACTATTGCCGGAGGTGAAATAAAAAAATGAATTCCATTATGAAAATATTTAAAAAACAGATATTCATACCTATTGCCGCACTTCTTATACTGATAGTTTTTAACCTTATAGCTGATCCTTCTTTTTTTGCAATAACACTCGAAAAAAACAGCAGCGGCGATCCGGTATTGTCAGGATATCTTATTACTATCCTTGACAATGCTTCAGAGCTTGCAATACTTGCTATCGGAATGACTCTTGTAACTGCTGCTTCAGGCGGACAGGATATTTCAGTCGGTGCCGGCATAGCACTTGCGGGAAGTGTAGTACTCAGAGTACTCTGCGGTACTGATTCACGTCCTGAAACATTACACGCACCGATCATAGTAGCTTTTATAATATGCTGTATTGTAGCTATGCTTTTCGGAGCCTTTAACGGCGTTCTCGTAGCGTACTTCAAGATCCAGCCAATGGTTGCTACTCTTATTCTCTTTACTGCAGGCCGTTCCATCGCTGCATGGATCAATAACAACGAGCTTCCGATCATAAGCGACGCAAGCTTCGGATACTTCGGAAACTTTATTCCGGGAATACCTGTTCCGACACCGATTTTTATCGCAGTTATCTGTATGATAATCATCGCGTTGGTGCTACGCTTTACAAAGCTTGGTCTTTTTACACAGGCTGTCGGCATCAACTCAGAATCATCAAGACTTAACGGTCTCAATCCTCAGCTGATAAAATTCATTACATACGTAATTCTCGGCCTTTGTGTAGCTGTTGCAGGCTTTATCAAGGTAAGCAGATTTTCAACGATAAACTACTCTGTTATTGCCAAGGACATTGAGATGGACGCAATTCTTGCAGTAGCGCTTGGCGGAAATGCACTAAGCGGAGGAAAATTCAATATGCCGGCTTCTATACTCGGCGCATATGTTATCCAGTTCCTTACTACAACACTTTTCAAGTTCAACGTTGAAGCAAGTGCACTTCCGGCATACAAGGCTATCGTCGTAATTCTTCTTGTTATAATCAGCTCTCCTGTAGTACGTGAAAAATTAGCAGAGTTAAAGAAAAAAGCATCTTCTCAGAGCAGTGTAAAGGAGGCAGGCTGATAATATGAAAAAAACAAAAAAACTTACAGACTCCAGCTTACTTCTTATCATAACCATAGCAGTATTTTTCATTATGTACGCAAGTGCTGTAATGTTCCTCGGAGGCGGTTTCAGAAAGCCACAGGCTTTTCTTAATATTCTGAACGAAAACGCTGCTCTTATCATTATTTCATGTGGCATGAGTCTTGTCATGATAACAGGCGGAATAGATATCTCTGTCGGTGCTGTTACATCGCTCGTTTGTATGTGCTGCGCAGTAAATCTTGACTTTAAAGGCGGAAACGTTTTTACTGCAATACTTATCGCGCTTCTTATAGGAACTCTTTTCGGACTGATTCAGGGCTTTCTTGTTGCATATCTTGATATCCAGCCGTTTATAGTAACCCTTGCAGGAATGTTTTTTGCAAGAGGTCTGACAACTATAATAAACTCTACTCAGTTCAATGTTGCAAATGAGCAGTTTCAGAATCTAAAAAACACAAGAATACATATCCCCGGTGTAGGCTCTTACAATAAGTCCGGAAATTTTGTTCAGGCATATATCGAAATCGGTGTAATAGTTGCACTCTTAATGGTAGTTATTCTGTTTGTATTTTTAAAATGGATAAAGCAAGGAAGAAACTTCTACGCTGTAGGCGGAAACAGCCAGAGTGCCAATATGCTCGGCATAAACGTAAAAAGAACAAAGTTTCTTGCACACCTGCTCTGCGGTATTCTTGCAGGTATAGGCGGTTTTGTATATTTTATGCACGTAGGCTCAGGATCTCCTTCTCATGCAAGCGGTGCTGAAATGAACGCAATCGCATCTTCAATTATCGGCGGAACAATGCTCACCGGTGGTTCAGGAAATATTATCGGTACATTTTTCGGAGTTCTTTCACTCAGCACAATAAAAAATATAGTTTCCTCACTTGGTCTCGATGATGCATGGTGGACCAACATAACTGTTGCCGCTATGATATGTCTGTTTATCGTAATACAGAGCGTCGTTCTTGCAAGAAAAAACAAAGTAAAGCACTGATACGGAGAACAAAAAAACTATGATTACTGAAAAAAAATCCTTTACAAACTGCCTTGGTATAGAACTCGGTTCTACAAGAATCAAGGCGGTAATGATCGACAATAACTACACTACTGTTTCAAGCGGTGATTTTACATGGAAAAGCAGCTACAAAGATAAGATATGGACATATTCTCTTGAAGAAGTATGGGAAGGACTCAGACACGCTTTAAAAAATCTTGATCTTTCTGATGTTGACGCAGTCGGCATATCTGCAATGATGCACGGATATCTTGCTTTTGATAAGGACTGGAATCTTCTTGTTCCGTTCCGCACATGGCAAAACACTATAACAGGCGAAGCTGCAACAGAGCTTACAGAACTTTTTGAGTTCAATATTCCTCAGAGATGGAGTATAGCTCATCTTTATCAGGCTATTCTCAATAACGAGGAGCACATATCAAAGCTTGCACATATTACTACACTTGCAGGTTATGTTCATCATACTCTGACAGGAGTAAACGCTGTAGGTATCGGTGAAGCGTCAGGAATATTCCCGGTTGACAGCGATACAGCAGACTATGATCAGTCTATGATAGAAAAATTTGATAAACTCATGGCAGAGAAAAACTGCAGTATAAAAATAAAAGATATTCTTCCTCGCGTGCTTGTAGCCGGCGAAAACGCAGGATATCTGACAGAGAGCGGTGCTGAAAAATTAAACGGAAGACTGCCTGTCGGAATACCATTTGCACCTCCGGAGGGAGATGCCGGAACCGGTATGACAGCTACAAACGCTGTTGCTCCGAGAACCGGAAACGTATCTGCAGGAACATCTGTATTTTCGATGATCGTACTTGAAAAGCCTCTTAAAAAAGTTTATCCTGAAATAGACATGGTCACAACTCCTACAGGTAAGCCCGTAGCTATGGTTCACTGTAACAACTGTACAAACGATATGAACGCATGGATAAATGTCTTTAAGGAAGCTGCAGAACTTATCTCAGGAAAAGAAATATCAGACAATATCTACAGAATGCTTTATGAAAAAAGCCTTGAGGGAGACACTGACTGCGGCGGAGTTACCGTTTATAACTATCTTGCCGGAGAGAGTATAACACACCTTGATGAAGGGCGTCCGATGGTTGTGAGAAGCGCAGAAAGCAGTTTCACACTTGCTAACTTCTTACGCTCCATGCTTTATTCTACTATATCAACACTGAAGATAGGCATGGATCTGCTCTCTGAGGAAAATGTACAGATCGACTCTCTTACAGGTCACGGAGGACTTTTCAAAACACCTGTGGTCGGACAGAAATATCTTGCAGCTGCATGCAACGCCCCTGTAACTGTTATGAAAACAGCAGGTGAAGGAGGCCCATATGGAATGGCTCTTCTTGCAGCATATATGATGTGTAAGGATAATTTTCCTTCCCTTGAAAAATTTCTTGAAACAGAAGTTTTTGATAAAGCTGAGGTTTCTGTTCTGAACCCTGAAAAATCCGATGTAGAAGGCTTTGAAAAATACATCGGAACTTATAAAAACGGCATTTGTGTTGAAAATGCTGCAGTAAAATTTATGTAAAAGGAGAATGAAAAATGAAAAAATACGAATTCTGGTTTGTAGTAGGCTCACAGCTTCTTTACGGAGAAGATGTTCTTGTTACAATAGAAAAAAGAGCTGAAGAAATGTCACGTTTCCTTTCTGAAAAGCTCAGCTTTCCTGTTGTTTATAAAATAACAGCCAAGAGCAACAATGAAATAACAAATATTATCAAAGAAGCTAACTATGATGATAACTGTGCCGGAATCATAACATGGTGTCATACTTTTTCACCAAGCAAAATGTGGATAAACGGACTTTCTTTACTTCAGAAGCCATGGTGTCACTTTGCTACACAGTATAACAGAGAGATACCTGATGAAGAAATAGATATGGATTTTATGAATCTCAACCAGGCTGCTCACGGCGACAGAGAACACGGCTTTATAGGTGCAAGACTCAGAAGCGCAAGAAAGGTTATTGCAGGCTACTGGCAGGATGATGATGTTATCAGCAAGCTCGAAAAATGGATGAAAACTGCCATAGGCGCAGCTTATTCAAAGGAAATGAAGGTAATGCGTTTCGGCGACAATATGCGTGAAGTTGCAGTTACAGAGGGAGACAAGGTTGAAGCTCAGAAAAAGCTTGGCTGGCAGGTAAACACATGGGCAGTAGGAGATCTTGTAAAAGAAATGTCCATGGTTACAGACGCTGAAATCGATTCACTCATGAACGAATATACAGAAGCATACGATATCGCAACCGACAATATCGATGCCATCAGATATCAGGCAAGAGAAGAGATAGCAATTGAAAAAATGCTTAAACGTGAAAACTGCCACGCATTCAGTAATACGTTCCAGGATCTCTACGGAATGGAACAGCTTCCGGGACTTGCAAGCCAGCATCTTATGTCCAAGGGATATGGATATGGCGGAGAAGGTGACTGGAAGGTTGCTGCACTCACTTCCATAATGAAGCTTATGGGTGAAAACGGAAACGGCGCTTCTGCTTTTATGGAGGATTATACATATCATCTTGAAAAAGGCAATGAATACAGTCTCGGCGCACACATGCTTGAAGTTTGTCCTTCACTTTCAGACGGAAGACCAAGGATAGAGACACATCATCTTGGAATAGGCATGAACGAAAAGGATCCTGCAAGACTTGTTTTTGAAGGAAAACCCGGAAAAGGCATAGTAGCAAGCCTTATAGATATGGGCGGAAGATTCAGACTTATTATTCAGGACGTAGAATGCGTAAAGCCTATTATGAAAATGCCTAACCTCCCTGTTGCCCGTGTAATGTGGAGAGCTATGCCTGATCTCACAACAGGTCTGGAATGCTGGATAATTGCAGGAGGTGCACATCATACAGTTCTCAGTATGGACGTTACTGCAGAACAGATGACTGACTGGGCGCGTATGATGGATATCGAATGTGTTCATATTACTAAAGATACTACTCCGGAAAAGCTTGAACACGACCTTCTCGTATCAGACCTGATCTGGAAGCTTAAGTGAGGTCATGATCATGCTTGAAGAACTTCGCCAGAAAGTCTATGACGCAAATATGGAGCTTCCGAAAAGAAATCTTGTTACTTTTACATGGGGAAATGTTTCCGGAATCGACCGTAAAAGCGGTATCGTCATAATAAAGCCTTCCGGTGTCGAATACGAGGAACTCACTCCCGAATGCCTCGTAGCACTGGATCTTGACGGAAACGTTGTTGAAGGTAAGCTGAATCCTTCATCCGATACTAAAACTCATATAGAGCTCTATAAAAAATTCCCCGAAATCGGAGGTATTGTTCATACACACAGCTCACACGCTGTAGCCTGGGCACAGGCTTGCAGGGATATTCCATGTTACGGAACTACACACGCTGATTATTTTTATGGTGACATTCCGTGCACAAGAGAACTGACAAAGGAAGAGCTTGATGAGGATTATGAAAAAAACACCGGAAAAGTTATCATAGAAACTTTTTCAGACAGAGGTCTGTCAGTAACTGCTGTCCCGGGCGTTATATGCGCAAGTCACGGCCCGTTCAGCTGGGGAAAGGATCCTGCTGCTGCAGTATATCATTCAGTCGTTCTTGAAGAGGTAGCCAGAATGGCCCTGATGACAGAACAGCTTAATCCTGAAGCTTCTCCTGCCCCGTCATACCTTCAGGATAAGCACTATATGAGAAAGCATGGTCCGAACGCATATTACGGACAAAAATAATATTTGCCGATATGCACGGAGTAACCGCCGGGAACGAATGTGCAAGGCAATATTAATATAGTAAACGCAATAAATAAATTGCGTTTACTATTAGCCGATCTGCACGGAGATGACGCAGTCATCGGATGTGCAAGGCAATATAAATAAAATAATTATAGTGAAAGTCAAATTTATTTTGACGTTCACTATAATTATCGCAAAATGATGAGCGTGAAGCTTTTGTAGTCAGCGATTTTGAAAGACAATAATATAAAAGCCATATGAACCGAAGCATTTTCAGTTCATATGGCTTTTATTTTTAATTATTCTTTATCAAGCGAAGAGATTCTGCCTGAAATATATCTTTGAAACATTGCAAGATCACGGATATCCATTATAGAATCCTTGTTGACATCAGCTGTGTCTATCTGAGCATCATCAAGTGTTATTTCACCTATAAGAGCCAGAGACAGCATAGAAAGATCAGTCATATCTGCAACACCATCACCAGTTATGTCTCCGCTCACATCACTTGATACAAAAGCATATCCGCTTACAAGTTTTTCTCCGGTAGTGTTATCAGTAAGTGTGAGATTTGAAAAGCGAAGCACTGCACCCGGTGCAAAACAGTCAGTCGGAGTAGTCTCACCCGCTCCTCCAAGGAAAAACGCCCATTCTGCTTCAGGTATTGATGCTATTCCTGTAAAGCTGCAGGTAACGTTTATGGTATCACCCTGAGAAATCTTCTGCAGGGACCAGCCGTCACCATATGAAGTTTCCTTGTTATCCTTGATTATGCCGTTAAGATAACTCTTCATCGTTGAAACTCCGTACTGATTGTGCCATACTTCACCTGCAACAGCATCACCTACTGTAGATGAATCAAGGTTGCTTATTTTGGTATAATATGAACCCGAATGGCTTGATGATATACGATAGGTTACAGTGTACTCATGACCTTCCTCTATTGAAAAGCCTCTTATACGGAACTGTACGTCCCATTTGTCAACTCCGCCTCTTTTTTCTCCGCCTGGGTTCTGGATATCTATAAGATATTCTCTGTTTTCCTTGTCATCGGTAAATTCAGCCTGAGCTGCTTCGTGAAGATTTAGATGCCATTTTGTTTTATCAACATCAGAATCATCCTCTTTATCTGAATCAGTTTTTTCTTCACCTTCCGCGATAATATCCACTGCTTCTTCTCCGGATACCGGATCAGAAAATAATCCTGTCGGAAGTATCGTAGCTGACAACAATAAAAAAGATGTAATATACGAAACTATTCTTTTCATATTACTTTCCCTCTTAAAATCAGTTTGAGTTTTTTCTGAATCCCATATAGCTTTCGAGAATAATTGTTGCTGCAACTGCATCAACAACAGCTTTACGCTTTTTTCCTCTTGTATTTGTCTGATTCAGATAATAATGTGCTGAAACTGTTGTACTTCTTTCATCCCAGAGCTTAACCGGAACTTCAACTAATTCAGACAGCTTCTGAGCGAACAGTTCACATTTTTGTGCACGTTCGCCTATTGTATTGTTCATGTTTTTAGGAAAACCAACTATTATTTCTTCTGCACCCTTTTCTATAGCAGCATCAGCTACCCTGCGGATGCATCTTTCAAAATCCTTTTCTTCTATTACACCTGCAGGAGATGCAAGAAATTCGGATTTGTCACATATGGCAAGCCCTGTTCTGGAATCACCAAAATCAACCGACATTATTTTCATCAGAGATTTTCCTTTCATTTTACCACGGAACTACAGAACCGATAATATCCTTTACGGACTTTATGCCTTTTTTGTCAAGTATATCGTTCATTTCATCTATGATATTGATCGGTGCATAGGGATTTGTTATTACAGCGGCTCCTACCTGAACAGCAGAAGCGCCTGCCATCATCATTTCCACAGCATCAGCACCGGATGATATTCCTCCCATACCTATAACCGGAATACTTACTGCATTTGCAGTCTGCCATACCATGCGAACAGCTATAGGAAATACTGCAGGACCTGAAAGACCTCCGCAGTTATTCTTAAGTACAGGTCTTCCCGTATTGATATCTATTCTCATACCAAGAATAGTGTTTATAAGTGAAAGTGCATCAGCACCCTCGGCTTCAACTGCCTTAGCTATTGAAGCTATATCTGTTACGTTTGGTGAAAGCTTTACAATAAGAGGTTTTTTAGTAGCCTTTCTTACTATTGATGTTACAGACGCAGCACCTTCACATGATACTCCGAATGCTGCTCCTCCCTGCTTTACGTTAGGACATGATATGTTGAGCTCTATCATATGAACATCAGTATTATCAAGCTTTGTGGCAACCTCTGCACATTCTTCAGGAGTTGATCCTGCAATATTTGCAATGATTACAGTATCCTTCTGCATAAGGTTAGGAAGCTCATCACTTATGAACTTATCTATTCCGGGATTCTGAAGTCCTACAGAGTTAAGCATACCCATAGGAGTTTCAGCAATTCTTGGTGAAAGATTTCCGTTTCTCTTCTGACCGGTAGTTCCTTTTGTAGATATTCCGCCAAGCTTAGAAAGCGGATAAAACTCTTCATACTCTCTTCCGTATCCGAACACTCCGGATGCTGGAATAACCGGGTTTTTAAACTCTACTCCGGCTATTTTTACAGATAAATCAGACATTTTACCAGATTACCTCCTCAGAATCAAACACAGGACCATCCTTGCATACATGTCCAAAATGTTCATCACCGTTTTTCTTTACCTTGCACGCACATACAAGACATGCTCCGACACCGCAGCCCATTCTTTCTTCAAGCGATACCTGACACGGAACATTGTTCTGCTCTGAAACAGAAGCAATAGCCTTGAGCATAGGAATAGGACCGCACGCAAAAACTCTGCTGACACCTGTTATCTCTCTGGAAAGCGGAGCAGTGACCATACCGTGTTCACCAGCTGTACCGTCATCTGTACAAACTATTACTTTTGCTCCTGTCGCCTCAAAATCCTGCCTGAGTATAACTGCATCAGCACTTCTGAAGCCCAGAATAACAACAGCGTTTTTTCCGTAATGACGAGCCAGCGGAAGAAGCGGTGGAACGCCTATACCTCCACCTGTTATGATAACCTTTTCAGAAGAATCACTTACAGTAAATCCATGTCCGAGAGGGCCTACCATATCAAGATTCGCTCCCTTCGGAGTATCAGCGAGCTTAAGCGTTCCCTCGCCCTTTGCCATGAAAACTATTCTTATAGTTCCCTTTTCCTTATCTATATCGCATATAGATATAGGTCTTCTGAGAGTATGTCCCTGAGGAAGAATGTTTACAAACTGTCCTATCGATGCCACAGCAGCAATATCAGGACATAGTATAGTAAAGTCATATATCTGTCTTGCAAGAGTGTTTTTTTCAAGCAAGAGATATTTTCCCTGTGTGTATTTCATAATCTTTCCATTCCTTTTACTGAACGAAGGCTCCACCGTATTTTTTATACGGCGGATACTTTCTTTTTATTAATGTCTTTTAAATTTTTGTTATATCAACAAGCTCTGCATCATCTATTGTTCTGTTTGACTGAAGAACATTTGCCAGAGCCTTTGCCGTATCTACTGCGGTCAGCGAGCATATTGAACGTTCTACAGACTTACGGCGCATCTTAACACTGTCTCTTGCAGGCATACGTCCTTTTTCTGAAGTGGATATCATGTAGTTGATTTTTCCGCTCTCAAGAAGATTTATGACATTCGGCTCTGCCTCTGAAACACGATTCACCTGATTTGTTGCTATCATATTTCTGTTAAGAACACTTGCAGTACCTGCTGTACCGTAAAGCTCAAAGCCCATCTGTGAAAACTTGTCTGCTACTGATATTATTTCCTGCTTATCCGTGTCACGAACTGTAATAAATACTCCGCCTTTTTTTTTCAGATCAAAGCCCGCAGCTACAAGTCCCTTGAGCAGCGCGTCCTCAAAAGTTCTTGCTATACCAAGGCACTCACCTGTAGACTTCATTTCAGGTCCGAGCATAGTATCAACATCGTGAAGCTTTTCAAAGCTGAACACCGGAACCTTTACTGCCACATATTCACCCTCCGGATACAATCCGCTTTCATAGCCGAGCTCCTTAAGAGTTGCCCCGAACATTATCTTTGTTGCAAGGTCAACCATAGGTATACCTGTAACCTTGCTTATATACGGAACTGTTCGTGAAGAACGGGGATTTACTTCTATAACATAAACCTCGTTATTGTAAACTACATACTGAATATTTACAAGTCCTATAACGTCAAGCTCAAGTGCAAGTCTTCGTGTGTACTCAACTATTGTTTCACGGATTTTTCCGGATAATGTCTGAGCCGGATATACTGATATAGAGTCTCCTGAATGAACTCCTGCTCGCTCAATATGCTCCATAATACCCGGAATAAGAAAATCTTTTCCATCACATATTGCGTCAACCTCTACCTCAGTACCCATCATATACTTGTCAATAAGTACAGGGTTTTCAATCATTGTTCTTGTGATAATTCCCATGTACTCAACTATATCCTTTTCAGAATGAGCAATAATCATGTTCTGACCGCCAAGAACATATGACGGCCTCATAAGAACAGGATATCCAAGAGAATCTGCTGCCTTTATAGCTTCCTCTGTTGTCATTACCGTATGTCCCTGCGGACGTGGAATACCGCATTTTTCAAGTATCTCGTCAAACCTCTCTCTGTCTTCAGCAGCATCAATGCTGTCTGCAGATGTTCCGAGAATGTTTACTCCCATATCAGAAAGATGCTTTGTAAGCTTTATCGCAGTCTGTCCTCCGAACTGAACTACTACACCATATGGCTTCTCAGTTTCAATGATCGCCTCTACATCCTCACGTGTAAGCGGATCAAAGTAAAGTCTGTCACCTGTATCAAAGTCTGTAGAAACAGTTTCAGGATTGTTGTTACAGATAACAGCCTCGTATCCGAGCTCCTTGAGAGTCCATACACAATGCACTGAACAATAGTCAAACTCTATACCCTGGCCTATACGAATAGGACCTGAACCAAAAACTATTACCTTTTTCTTTCCTGTATCAGTTCTTTCTATAAACTGCTTTGCCTCGTTCTCATCATCAAAGGTCGAATAAAAATATGGTGTTTCTGCTTTGAACTCTCCTGCACAGGTATCAACCATTTTAAATACAGCACTCTTATGAACAGGGCACTTCTGTCCGCTCATTCTCTCGATCGTACTGTCAAGATATCCGTATCTTTTTGCAGTAAGATACTTTTCTTCAGTAAGCTCACCATCTGCAAGCCATTTTTCCAGTTCAACCATATTGAGAAGTTTATTGAGAAACCACTTGTCTATCATAGTGATCTCATGAATACGATCTACCGTAATTCCTCTTTTAAGAGCTTCATAGACCTGGAAAGAACGCTCGTCATCTACAGTATCAAGCTTTTCAAGTAGCTCTTCTGTAGTAAGATCTTCAAGCTTTTTAAGATTCATGGAATCTATACCAAGCTCTATGGATCTTACAGCCTTCATAATAGCCTGTTCAAAGCTTGTGCCTATAGCCATTACTTCACCGGTAGCCTTCATCTGTGTACCGAGTGTTCTTTTGGCATATACAAACTTATCAAACGCCCACTTAGGGAACTTTACAACAACGTAATCAAGTGCCGGTTCAAAACATGCATAGGTTTTTCCGGTTACCTGATTTATTATCTCATCAAGTGTATATCCTATCGCTATCTTTGCAGCAACCTTGGCTATAGGATATCCTGTAGCCTTTGAAGCAAGTGCAGATGAACGTGAAACTCTTGGGTTTACTTCTATAACACTGTATTCATATGAAGTAGGATGAAGGGCAAACTGACAGTTACAGCCTCCTTCTACCTTAAGCTCAGAAATAATATTTATGGCTGCTGTTCTTAGCATCTGGTATTCACGATCTGTAAGTGTAACAGCAGGAGCGATAACTATACTGTCACCGGTGTGTACTCCGACCGGATCAAAGTTTTCCATCGAACAAACTGTTATAACATTGTCTTTGCGGTCACGGATAACTTCAAACTCTATCTCTTTCCAGCCGCTTATGCACTTCTCTACAAGTATCTGAGTAATCGGCGACAGACGAAGTCCGTTTTTAGCTATATCCCTTAACTCATCTTCGTTGTTTGCTATACCTCCGCCTGTACCGCCAAGAGTAAACGCAGGTCTTACAATTACCGGATAGCCTATTTCTTCTGCAAACGCCACAGATGCATCTATATCTTCAACTACCTTTGACGGAATACAAGGTTCTCCTATTTTTTCCATAGTATCCTTGAAGGCTTGTCTGTCTTCTGCTTTATGAATAGTAAGAGGATCTGCGCCAAGAAGCTTTACATCGTGCTCCTCAAGAAAACCTTCTTTTGCAAGCTGCATCGAAAGAGTGAGTCCTGTCTGTCCTCCGAGAGTAGACAAAAGACTATCCGGCTTTTCCATTTTTATTATTCTTTTCAGAACGTCAAGAGTAAGCGGCTCGATATATATTTTATCCGCCATTGCCTTGTCAGTCATGATAGTCGCCGGATTGGAGTTCACAAGTATTACTTCAAGCCCCTCTTGTTTAAGAGCACGACACGCCTGTGTTCCCGCATAATCAAATTCCGCAGCCTGTCCTATTACTATAGGTCCGGAACCGATCACCAAAACCTTTTTTATGTCTTTTCTTAACGGCATTTACTTTTCCTCCATTAACTTTATAAACTCATCAAACAAGTATGCTGTATCAAGCGGCCCGCCATGAGCCTCAGGATGAAACTGAACCGTAAAAGCTTTTATGTTTTTATATCTGATACCTTCGCAGGTCTTATCGTTTGCGTTTATATGTGACACTTCAGCAATATCCGTGTCTACACTGTCGTTTACAACAGCATATCCATGGTTCTGACTGGTCACAAAGGTTTTATCAAGTTTTAGATCAATAACAGGCTGATTTGCACCGCGATGACCATATTTTAGTTTTTCAGTTCTTGCACCATGTGCAAGCGCCATTATCTGATGTCCCATACATATTCCGAAAACAGGGATTCCAAGCTTGCTTATCATTGCTGCGTTTTCTATAACCTGTATGTTTTCTGCCGGATCTCCGGGGCCGTTTGAAAACATTATCCCATCGGGAGCAAGTGCTTTGATTTCTTCGGCAGTAGTTCTGTCCGGAACAACTATTACATCGCAGCCTCTTTTTAATAACTCCTGACGAATATTACGCTTGTAGCCCAGATCGATCAATACTACTTTGTATTTACTGTTTTCAGCCTTGTATTCCTTTTTTTCTTTAATCGAAACGTTTCTAACTGCATCTTTTATACTGAATGCCTTGACAAGCTTCATAAGCTCATCTTTCTTCTCATGAACATTTTCAGTTGTTATCATACCGTTCATTACACCGTATTCTCTTATTTTCCTCGTCAGGCTTCTTGTATCAACGGAATGTATACCGATTATATTCTGATTATTTATAAAACTGTCGATATCGCCCTCAGAACGAAAGTTTGAAGGTGTATTGCACCATTCACGGACAACATATCCGCTCATATATGATTTTTCAGATTCAAAATCCTCACTATTTACGCCGTAGTTACCAATAAGCGGAAACGTCTGAATTACTATCTGTCCGTAATAACTCGGATCTGTCAGTGTTTCCTGATAACCTGTCATTCCTGTTGTAAAAACAACCTCGCCGATTACTGTACCCTTTGCACCAAATGACCGTCCCTCAAGGATCGTTCCGTCCTCAAGCAGAAGATAAGCCTTTTCGCTTTTATTAAATAACGACATTGTATCAGTTCCCTTCAAAAACTTACTTGTTGATTACAGAGTTTATATCGTCACGCATTCTGATAACTTCACGTCTTGCAGCTCCTGCAAAATCTTTTTCGTCACAGCCTTCCTTTTTGTAGGCACACATAACAGCTCTTGATGAATTAACTATAGCACCAAGTCCGTTTTTGTCAAATGCGCCCTTAAGTCCTTCAGCGCCGCCGCCCTGTGCACCGTATCCGGGAACAAGGAACAAAGTATGCGGAAGTCTCTTTCTGAGTTCTGTCAGCTGTTCAGGATATGTTGCACCAACAACAGCACCTACAGATGAATAACCATATTCACCGATCTGCTCGCTGCCCCACTTTTCACACATATCGCCCATTACTGCATAAACAGGTGTTCCGTCTATTTTCTGATCCTGAAGCTCACCGCTTGACTTGTTTGAGGTTTTTACAAGAACAAAGATTCCCTTATCCTTTTTCTCACATATCTCAAGCAAAGGAGCTATTCCGTCTGTTCCAAGATATCCGTTTACTGTAAGAGCGTCCGCACCAAACGCCTCGATCATGTTTCCTCCGATCTGAGTGCATCCAAGATGTGCAGTAGCATATGCTGTCATAGTTGCACCGATATCGTTTCTTTTTCCGTCAGTCATTACAAACATACCCTTGCTCTGAGCATATCTGATAGTCTTTTCCATAACCATAACGCCTCTCCAGCCGAGCATTTCATAATAAGCTGCCTGTGGCTTAATAGCAGGAACTATATCATATATGTTATCTATGATAGCTTTGTTAAACTCAAAAATCGCCTCTGATGCAGCTTCAAGTGTAAAGTCTGATTTCATAAAATATTTGTTTTTTATAAAATCCGGTACATAGTCGATAAGCGGATCAAGGCCTACTACTGTAGGGTTGTTTGTGTCTATGATTTTTTTGATAAGTCTGTCAAATGACATTTTTTATTCCTCCTAAAAACAATCAGATCTCTGAAAATATTATTTTTCCCTTTGATATGGTCATAACCGGCTTTCCCTTTAAGGTTATTCCCTTAAAAAGCGTGTTATGAGATTTTGAGTGAAGCTTCGAAGGCTCAACTGTCCATGATTTGTTGATATCTGCTATACAAATATCTGCTCTGCAGCCCTCTCTGATATAAACAGGCTCTATTCCGAGGAGCTTACGGGGATTTTCTGACATAAGCTCTGAAATTCTGTTAAGTGATATTTTTCCTGTATGATAGAGATAAGTCAGCGTTGCCGCAAATGAGGTTTCAAGTCCTACTACTCCGTTCGGTGCTTTTTCAAAGTCTGCTTTTTCCTCTGCCGTATGCGGAGCATGGTCTGTTACTATACAATCTATAGTCCCGTCAATGACAGCTTCGATAATAGCCTCGACATCACGCTTTTCTCTCAGCGGCGGATTCATACGATAATCTGCATCTCTTGCACTTAGCATATCATCTGTGAAAATAAAATAATGCGGACATGTTTCACATGTGACCTTCTGGCCTCTTTTTTTGGCATCTCTGATAAAACCGATACTTCCCTCTGTGCTTACGTGAGCAATATGAACTCTGACTCCTGCCGCAGCTGCAAGAGCGATCTCCCTTGCTGTGATGCTGTCCTCAGAAGCTCTGTCCATTCCTGCAACTCCGAGTTTTTCAGAAACGGAACCTTTGTTCATTATTCCTTTTCCTATTATGTCCATATCCTCACAATGTGATGTAAGAAGCAATTCGTTCTCTTCGGCATTTATAAGAGCCTGTCTCATAAGCTCAGCGTTTTTAACCGGTTTACCATCATCAGAAACCGCTTTTACTCCGAGTCTTTTGTACATGGCAAAGTCAGAAAGCTTTTCTCCGTTCATTTTTGAAGTTATACATGCTGTCTGAAACACATCAATTCCGGTTTCTGCTGATTTTTTGTTAATATAGTTTATCGTATCCTCGTTATCAACAGGAGGATTTGTATTAGGCATACACAGAACACCTGTTACACCACCGGCAGCCGCAGCTGCAGCACCCGTTATGATATCCTCTTTATGAGTAAATCCCGGATCTCTGAAATGTACATGCATATCAAAAAAAGACGGAAACGCCGTAAGACCTGTGCCATCAATAACTATAGCATCAGCATCCTCCGGAGCGATTCCGACTTTTTTAATTATTCCGTTGCTTATATATATATCGCAGCAAGCTTCTGAGTTTATTTTTTCATCAACTACAAAAACATTTTTTATAATTATGTTTTTTTCCATCGGAATAACTTCATCCTTTCTGTTTATTTTTCATCAGGTTCAAAAATTATTACACTGTCACATCCGTCAGTTTCCGTGACCTGAACCTTCACTGTTTCCTCGCTGGAGGTAGGCAGGTTTTTGCCTATATAATCAGGCCTTATGGGTATTTCTCTGTGACCTCTGTCTATAAGCACTGCAAGCTGTATACACCTCGGTCTTCCGCGCTCTATGAGTGCATCCATAGCCGCTCTGACACTCCTGCCTGTGCAGATAACATCATCAACCAGTATTATTATCTTGTTGGTTATATCAAAATCAATTACTGTCCTGTCGGTTTCTGTTATTTTCCTCTTGTCATCTCTATAAGGCGTTATGTCTATTTTTCCACATTCTACTTCAGTTCCTTCAAGCTCTGAAATTTTATCTGCAATTCTTCCGGCAAGATACGCACCTCTCGAAAGAATTCCTATAATACAAAGCGAATCTACACCTTTGTTTTGCTCGATTATTTCATATGCTATACGGGTAACTGCTCTTTTGATTGCGTTTTCATCAAGGATAACCGCTTTTTTCTTCAATCAATCACCACCATAAAAAAAACCTGTCCGCAAAATCAGCAGACAGGTACAATCATCCCAGGTTTACTAAGCTATTTTTTAACTTATAGTTATCTTCGTAAGAACACAGCTATAGTTTTTTTAACTCAAACATAAACGTACCTTGTCAACCTCTCCGGATCAACTTAAAGGAGCTTTTATATGAATTATTATAGCATAAAAAAGATTATTTGTAAAGAATATTTTTTCATATCCGTATCATAAGAATATATACCGCAGTCTGACTGTATATATTCTGTTATCTGAACATTTTTTTCAGATTTTGTGAATAAATTGTACACATTTCTAAGAACAATTCCTGTTGGGCATCGTCAAAAAGCGCCATGCTGTCCTGTTCTGCCTTTATAATAGGCGGAATGATATTCTCAGCATATTCCAGTCCTTTCTGAGTCAGTTTTACAAGCTTATTTCTTCTGTCGGAGCAAACCTCTTCCATAGAAACATATCCCTGACTAAGATAGCCTTTTATTACAGCACTGACAGTTTGCTTGGATATCAGTGAGTTCTGGCAGATTTCCATCTGTGTACAGCCATCAGGTGCAGCATACAGAGTTCTGAGAACAAAAAGGTTTTTATATCCTATCCCGAATTTTTTTGCATATACTTCATACAGCGAATATTGAGTATATCTCAACCAGCAGTATTTTTGTGCATTAAGGCGTACACTTTCTTCTGTCATCTTCTTTCCCTCCACAAAATCTTAAAAAATATATTGATAAAAATATAGTATATATTACAGTGAATGTTAAAATATTTTTACATTTATTATAATATAACAGATAAATACTCAAAAGTCAATAGTAAACCAAGTCATAAATATAGCTAAAAACTATTTTTTTCTGAAAGTAAGAACCGCAAACTCTGTACTTACACTGATATTTGTTTTATCATCAAGCTTCTTAAAATCCTTTTCTGATGTCTTATAGTAATATGGTGTCATCATGAAAAGATTTTTTATATCATCATTAGAAGCTAATTTTATTTTTCTGCGAATCTCACTGCATTTTACAAGCTCATATCCGTCGATATAATAATCATGGACTATATTTTTGTACGGCGTATCATAAACGATTTCTTTGAGTTCCCATAAATGGTTTTCAAGAGGAATAACCTGAATATAATAACCGCTTTTTTTCAGAACACGGGAAAATTCTTCTTCGCAAAACGGCGCGAAAATATTGACTATCATATCACATGAAGCATCAGCAAGCGGAATGTTGAAAATACTCGCAACTGCCTTGTTTATTTCCTTTGCACGTTCGCCGGCACATGATAGTGCGTTTTTAGAAATATCTATACCGAAGATTTTTGACGGTATATTGTGCTCTTTTAGTCCCTTCTGCATATCAGAAGTGTAAAAACATTCTCCGCATCCAGCGTCCAGCAATACAAAATCAGGATGAGAATACTTTATAACTGTCTCGGTTATTTTGTTTTTCAGTGAATCATAGTATCCGCTATCAAGAAAATCACGTCTTGCCCGCACCATAAGCTTATCGTCACCGTGATTTCCTGATTTTTGAGACATCAGAAGATTTACATATCCGCGTCTTGATATATCATAGCAGTGTTTTTCAGAGCATTTTAAAAGCTTGTCTTCCTGTTTAAGCGGCAGTCCGCAGACAGGACAAATAAAGCCGGCCATAATTAATATTCCGGGTTTTCCCAGTTATGCCATACGTTCTGAACATCGTCGTTATCTTCAAGATGTTCAAGAAGAAGATTCATCTTCTTTATTGCTTCTTCATCAGTAAGAGTGATATAGTTATCAGGAACCTGCACTATCTCTGCCGAAAGAATCGTATATCCTTTTTCAGCAAGTGCATCTCTTACAGCGTGAAGATCATTTGCTGAAGAAACAAATTCTACTGTATCGTCCTCTGCACTGTAGTCATCTGCATTTGCTTCAACACAGTCATCCATAAGCTTATCTTCATCGTATCCGTTGTTCTCAACAACAACTATACCCTTGCTTCTGAACATAAACGATACACAGCCGCTTGTGCCCATATTTCCGCCGTATTTGTCAAAATAATGACGAACATCACCTGCTGTTCTGTTCTTGTTATCTGTAAGTGTTTCAACTATAACAGCTACTCCGTTAGGGCCATATCCTTCATATACTATTGAGATATAGTCGTTTTTATCTTCTCCGCCGCTTGCTTTTTTGATTACTCTTTCGATATTGTCGTTCGGAACATTATTTGCTTTTGCCTTTGCAATAAGGTCACGAAGCTTGGCGTTAGTAGTAGGATCCGGACCGCCCTCTTTGATACATACAGTCATTTCACGACCGATCTTTGTAAATATCTTCGCTCTTGCTGCATCTGTAGCTTCTTTCTTTCTCTTTATAGTACTCCACTTTGAATGTCCTGACATTTTTAATACTCCTCCTCGTTGTCTGACAAAATAATATTTATTAATTCTTCCAGCCTGTCTCTTCTTCCTGTAAGATGCAAAAAACCAAAAAGGCATTCAACTGCGGTAGCCCTTCTGTAATCTATTATATTTGCACTTTTTGGAGCTGAACAGCCTGAGGCATTTCTTCCTCTTTTAAGCACTGCTGTCTCATCCTCGTCAAGCAACGGCAGTATTGCATCATAAGCAGCAGATTGAAATACAGCACATACTTTTTTAGTTGTCGCAGAGTGAAGCTTTGCAACTGATGTATTTCCTTTAAGAACTTCACGTTCACGAACAAACTGCTCATAGACACTGTCACCAAGAAACGCAAGAGTCAATGGAGAAAACTGCATAGCTTCCCTGTATGATAAGACCTTTTCCGTAAGACTCACACCTACCTGACATATTCAAATTCGAAACCATGGATATCAACTGTTTCGCCTTCTTCGATTCCCATATCCTCAAGCCTCTGAAATACTCCGTTTGTCTGAAGAACTCTCTGAAGATACTGAAGAGATGAATAATCATCAAGATTTACTGTTCTTAATATAGGCTCGATCCACTGTGCCTCAACATAGTAAACATCATCTTCTTTTCTGATAACGATCTTCTTGCGGTCATCTTCTTTTTGTCTGATCTCTTCTTCAGGAATTTCTTCCGGCTCATATTCCTTGATAGGCGGAAGCTTATCAAGCTCTCCTGAAATATATTTTATAAGCTCTCCTGTACCCTGTGTAGTAGCTGCTGATATTTCAAAAAAGCTATATCCCTTATCTTCGATATATTTTTTAAGTTCAGAAATCTGCTCAGCAGATGCCATATCAGACTTGTTGGCTGCAACAATCTGCGGACACTTTGCGAGCTCAGGGCTGAATTTTTCAAGCTCTGTATTTATAATATCAAAATCCTCAGCAGGATTTCTTCCTTCGCATCCTGAAACATCAAGAACATGAAGGATAAGACGGCATCTTTCGACATGTCTTAAAAACTCATGTCCAAGTCCTATTCCGTCGCTTGCCCCCTCTATAAGCCCCGGGATATCAGCCATAACAAAGGATTTTTCGGCTTCTACCTTTACTACGCCAAGCACAGGAACAAGAGTTGTAAAATGATAGTTTGCAATCTTCGGCTTCGCCTGACTTACAACAGAAATAAGTGTTGATTTTCCTACATTAGGAAAACCTACCAGTCCTACATCTGCGAGAAGCTTAAGTTCAAGAGACAACTCAAACTCTTCTCCAGGATAACCCGGCTTAGCAAATCTCGGTATCTGACGTGTTGACGACTTGAACATAGCGTTTCCTTTACCGCCGTTTCCGCCCTTTGCAATCACCTGTCTGTCTTTTTTTGACAGATCGGCGATTATTCTTCCTGTATTTGCTTCTCTTACAAGTGTACCTCTCGGTACTTTTATTATAAGATCCTCACCGTTTTTACCGGTACAGTGCTTTGCACCGCCGTTTTCGCCCCTTTGGGCTACATATTTTTTCTTGTATTTAAAGTCTATAAGCGTAGAAAAATTATCGTCAATGACAAAAATCACATCTCCGCCTTTACCGCCGTTTCCTCCATCCGGACCCCCGGCAGCAACATATTTTTCACGATAAAACGATACCGCACCGTCTCCCCCATCTCCGGCCTTGATCTTTATTCGAGCTTTATCAACAAACATTGTGATCATCCTTTCGATTTGGTAAAAAACATCATATTAAAGCAAAATCCCAAGCATGCAGCTCGGGATTTTATTGCATTAAAAAGATATTATATTACTGTGCAGCGTATACTGATACCTTTTTGCGGTCACGGCCGAGACGTTCAAACTTTACTCTGCCTTCAACAGTTGCAAAAATAGTATCATCAGAACCGATACCAACACCTACGCCTGGATGAATGTGTGTTCCACGCTGGCGAACGATGATGTTGCCGGCCTTAACGTACTGACCGTCAGCTCTCTTAACACCTAATCTTTTTGACTCAGAATCACGACCGTTCTTAGTAGAACCGCTTCCCTTCTTGTGAGCAAAAAACTGCATACTAAGCTTTAACATAACTTACACCTCCGAAATTTTCGTAATAATCGTATTTTCAAATTCCTCAGAAAGAAGCTCCAGATGCATCTTCAGACCATCTATCAATAGCGTAGCTTCTTCACAAATCTCAGCAACCTCAAGAGTAACAGTATCATCAACCGCAGAAGCATCTGCCTTGACAGCAAATGTCTCAGTAATCAGATTTGCGGTCAGCTGTACAGCTGAGGATACGCTTGCACAAACAATATCCTGACCATACTCGGCATAACCCGCATGACCACTTACTCTGAAGCCCGAAAAATTCCCGCCTTTTTTGTAAAAAACAGCAGTAATCATCCGTAATTAAGCGTTGATTGCTTCAATCTTAACCTGAGTGTAAGGCTGTCTGTGACCCTGTCTCTTCATTGAAGAGCCCTTCTTAGGCTTGTAAGTAAGAATATTAATCTTCTTGCCCTTGCCGTTCTTAACAACCTTAGCTGTAACAGTAGCACCATTAACGTATGGAGCGCCAACTGTAATGCCCTTGTCGTTGTTTACAGCAACGATCTTATCAAAGCTAACTGTTTCATCAGCTTCAACAGAGAGCTTTTCGATGAATACTACATCGCCCTCTTTAACTTGATATTGCTTACCACCAGTCTCGATAATTGCGTACATTTTGGTTTACTTCCTTTCCAAAAAACTCGCTGTATAAGGTGTGTTATAAATATTATAACCACTTGAATACCTGTAAACATGCGGCATAATTATTTTATCATAAAAAACATTGGTTTGTCAAGTGTTTTTTGTTAAATCTTGATTTTTCTTCATTTACTTTTTTATCATAATCTTACACAGGAGCTTCCGTAATAATTTTGTCATTGCACTCAACAGGCTTTATACCGTTTTTTTGCATTTACTATTATTTATTCTACTTTGAAAACGATGCTTTTACTTTATAAGCAAACTTTTTATGAGTCGGAAGAGGTCCCTGAGTTTTCTTCCTTATATAAAACATAAAAGCAGAAGTGTTCAGAAGAAGAGCACCGACCCATGCTGATATTTCTGCTATAGCTGTAGCACGAAAGCCTATTGCCGGAATTAAAACCACTATAACAAAAACTCTGAGTATCATTTCAAGAATACCTGATATCATTGGTATACCGGGATATCCTAATCCCTGCACTGCGCTTCTGAATACGAACAGAAAATCAACAGCAAACAGCATAACACCACACATCGGAAGGTACTGAGCGGCAAGCTCTATAGCGTCATTACCTGTAAGCATTATTCCGGCAATCCTCCGTGGTATAAAACACATAAGAGAACCAAGAAGAATATAGGCTGTCAGAGCTATCATAAGACATACGCCAAGTCCTTTTTTTATACGACCGTATTCTTTTGCACCATCGTTCTGACTTGTAAAGGAGGACATGGTAAATCCGGCAGTACATGCCGGCTGTATAAAAAGATTTATAAACTTGCTGCATGCAGAATATGCTGTTGTATATACCACACCAAGTCCGTTTACAAAATACTGTACCACAACACAGCCTATAGCTGTTATCGAATTCATTAAGCCCATAGGAAGTCCGTTTTTCAAAAGCTCAATAATGTTTTCGGTATTATTTTCAAAATCTGATTTTTTAAGCTTTATTTCTTTTATCTTTACGAGTCTTGAAAAACACACAGATACTGAAACTACCTGAGCGATAACCGTAGCCAGTGCCGCTCCGCCGACACCCGTCTTAAAAGTAAATATAAATACATAGTCAAGTATGATATTTACCGCTGTCGATATTATGATCGCTATAAAAGGAGTTTTACTGTCTCCGAGAGCTCTGAGTATGCATGAACACAGATTGTATGAAATAGTAACCAGCAGGCCACCGAAAATTACATATCCATATGTCAGACTATCGCTTATAATCTGTTCATCAGTCTGCATAAACACAAGTATTCTTTTCAGGAAAACCGTACTGAATAGAGTAAGAACAACTGCGATTATTCCTGAAAGACATAGAGAGGAGGCTATAACGTGACGAAGCTTCTCATATGATTTCGCACCAAAACACTGTGCTATCAGAACAGCAAATCCATTTGAAAGTCCCATTGCAAAACCAAATATCATAAAAGTTACTGAGGACATATTGCCAACTGCTGCAAGTGCATTATCGCTTATTCCTTTTCCAACAATAGCTGTATCTGCTATTGTATAGATCTGCTGAAGCATATTTGTAAAAAACATCGGAAAATAAAAATTCAGTATTATCGTTGCTACATTGCCTTTTGTAAGATCGTATGTACGTGCCATAAGTCCAACCTCCGTTTCTGATTACAAACAACTTTATTTTTTAATATTATAATCCTCTGTCGGGTTTTTTTATATAATATTTATTGTTTTTTTATCAAAAAACAGTCATGGTTGTACTTATCAAAAATTAATACCATAAATATACTCCAAAGAAAAAAATACTGTGCAGTTAATCTCCGCACAGTATTTTTATTTTCATGCACATTCGATGACTACATCAGCCTCGTGCATATCAGTATAATATCCGTTAAGGTCTTTACTCGGCCGGAACGCCTTCTGTTCCTACGAGCTTCTCAAGAAACAAAGTATTGAATTCTTCCTCGGAAACTTCTCTGGTTCCTTCCGGAATAGCTATTTTTTCATCAGGATCAAAGTCACTGCTGTAAGCCTCGATGTACATCAGCTTATCTCCGCTCTGAAAAGCGTAAACCTTATTATCATCTGTTAGCAGCATTTTTGTCATCGAATCAGTAGTTGTCTGATAGTACTCATCGTACTTGTACTTTGTTCCTTCCAGCTCTGTTTCTCCGCTTTCGACATACGCAAAGCCTTCAAACATGTCAGCTGAACCGATGTCTCCCTGCTCTCCTACATCTGTTTTGCAATACATATCATCAGATATAGTGTACTGGGTTTTGTCCTGATACAGAACACTGTATTTTGTGCCCATAAAATCAGTAGTAATATACATTTTGCCATTGTCATAATAAAGATCCTGGTACATTGGCTGTTCCATATAATCGTATCTGAATCTTATGTAGTACTTTTTTGAAGTAAGAACAGTTATGCACTCTTCACTGTCAAGCCCCTTGAAGTCATATATCAGCTTTGAAGTGTCTATTGTTGTTACCGCAGGCTCATCATCGGGCTGTGCATCAGCGTCAGAGACAGCGCTCTCACTGGTGGCGGAACTGTCATCAGAAGCAGTTGTCTGAGACTGGAGTCCGGAATCCTGGTTATCCTTTTCAGAACTGCACGATGCAAACGACAGAACCATAGACGCCAAAAGTAATGCGGTAATAATTTTTTTCATATAATATCCTCCTGAGAATGTCTGGTACCGTTAAGCAGCGGTACATAATAAGCGTATACAGCGTTTATATTATACCACAGTTAAAAGTTTAATACAAGTAAAAAAATGAATTTTTAATAGTGAACGAAAAAATATTTTTTCGTTCACTATTAGCCGATATGCACAGAGTCACTGAGAACGGATGTGCAAGGCAATTATAATATGCATTCGTTGTTTCAGCATCTTGCTGTCAATGCGCTTTTCTTCTTTTTAAGACTATTGCTGTTATACCTCCTGCAACAGCAGCCGCTACAAGAACTCTTACCCACGTCTTATGTACAAGGACTTTGGCAAAGCTCGGAGATACAAGTACATTCTTAACTATAGTTTCAGTTTCGTTTCCTGCTTTGTCTGATGTTAATATCCGTACATACTGAGGCTCGCCGGAGCTTTTTATATTAAACATACGATTGCTGCCATCTGCTCTTATCTCCTCACTGCTTTCATTATTATCAAGATAAACCAGTATATCCCCTACAAGTATATTATCTGAAACAACAAGCTGTACTTCATATGTATCTGCCTTGTATGAACCGTTGTCTTCAATATTTACAGGTATACATCTTGGCGGAGTTTTATCCACGCCAAATCTGAGTTCAGCGTTTTTGCTGTCAGACATATTATTGTTTATATTTCCTGCTTTGTCCTCTGAATTAATTATAACCATATACGCAGCATCATCGGTAAAATTTTTCGAAGAAATCACATATTCATAATCATACCAGCTTCCGTTTCCTCCGCTTACGTTTACAGTATAATCTTCTCCTTCAACGAGATCAATGTTTTCTGTATCCTTTACTACTTTTACCGCAGTATTTGCAGTATCTATTTTATCTGCGTTTATTTCATGCAAAATAATATCGACCGGTTTTTTTATATAAGTGTTTGATATTATAAGCGTACTATCATCAAATACATAATTCGAACCAAATCTGTTTACAGAAAATCTCATTTCCTTTTCTATATTGTTCCCTGCTTTATCCTCGGCAAAAACTGTCAGGGTATAAATATCATCAAGAGCTTTATCCCTTACAAACTCATTAAGAATATATTCATAACCATCTTTTGTCTCAGACATTTTTCCGGATTTTTCTGTAACATCTCCTCTTTTAGCACCTGTCAGCGTAAGAGATACAGTGTTTTTAAGAATATTTGTATCCCTTATGTTTACGCTAAGCTTAACATCATCCTTGTTTGAGGATTTGTCCTTTACTCCTGAGAACACTATATCAGGCATAGTTGTATCGATCCAGAAGCTTTCACTGTATCTGTCCAACTGATTTCCGGCTTTATCAGTGCCGTTTATTTTTAATATGTATTGTCCGTCATTTTCAAAATTAAGCGTTGTAACATGAATATCTCCGTCAGAGACCCATCCGGATATCGAAGGAAAGCTCTCGTTTACACCGTCAATTGTTCCGGAAATATTTATTTTTTCAGGATCAAAGGTTTTTTCGGTTATTTTAACCTTTACAGTTTTCGGAGCTGAAAAATATTTTCCGTTGGCTTCTGTTTCATTATCTGAAATAACTTCAAGTAAAGGCGCTGTCATATCTATTACAAAAGATTCTGATATAAAACTGTCGGCCTTATTATCGCACATATCTGTTCCATCAACAGTGAATTTGTATTCACCATCTTCTGAAAATTCGATAACTGTCTGATATACTGCGCTGTCAGTACCAAAGAAGCCTTCTACCAGCGACCAGTCTGTTGTACTTGAATCAACAGCATTTCCGTTTATCGAAATCTTTATTCTGCTGCTGTCAAAGTTTCTCTCCTTTACTCTTACATACGCTATTCTGGGAATCTTATATATATTATTAGTTACATCTTCGCTATTATGACTACTGTACGAAACAGTTATCTGCGGTGCACATTTATCAATGCTGAACGCTTGAAATCTGTCGGAAGTATTGCCTGCATTATCACTTGTATGCAGTCTTATAAAATTGGTATTCATATCAACACCGGTATTTATATCCCCGATAACCTCAGTAACAAGATTGTTGTCTTTATTGGCTACCTTAAATCTGTGACTTTCTTCTCCGTTAATTTTCCCATCAAGACCAACAGAAAGCCGTTTCCATATATTTTCACCGTATTCCGGAAGACTCCATTCTATGTCTTTGATTCCTGAAAAACGGTCTGTAACTGATAAAACAGCCGATATTTCTTTATCATAAAGAGGAAGTCCGCTTTCGTCTGTATAGCTTGTTTCAGGAAGCAGAATATCAGACGACGATGTGATCAAATGACGTTCTGCGTTTTCGATAACAAATCCGCCTGCTGTTTTTTCAAGTGATTTGTTCTTAACATTGTCTTCAGCATCAGCCGAGATAACACCTTTAAAACCTTCCGGTACAGTAAAGCTTGCTGTATATATTCCATTGCTGTATTTTATGTCTTTTCCCGATACCGAAAAGCTATCGTGAATGCTTCCGTCAAAATTATACAGCTTAAGATTAATTATACTTAATCCGGAACTTGAATTTTCATCCTTGACATAAACTGTTATCTCTTTTTCAGAAGCAAAAAAAGTTCCGTATGGAAGAGCAAAAATCCCGTTTGCAATACTCAGAGGAATTGAACCGATACCCTCCACACTGATATCAACTATTTCAGGCACGGTTTTATCAACATGCACTATAGTCTTTCTTTTATCCGGATTTCCTGCATTATCTTCAGTAATAACCTGAACGAAAAATTTTCCGTCAGCTTCGTTAGCATCTGATGTATTAACAACATATTTGCTGCTGTTTCGTATCGTATCTTCATCTCTGTAGCTTTCACCTACAAGCGTCTTACCATTGATTTTTATATCTGTATATTTAAGCCCTGATTTTATTTCTGAAGCATCATTTACTTCGTATTTTATTTCAACATCCTTGTTGTACCAGATATTATTTTCAGCATCAGAATACTTTATCAGATCTTCTTTAATAAACTCCTTTATTTCAGGCGGATTATTTTCAAAAACGATAAGCTCATTATTTTTTTCTGAAACAAGAATATCTGAAGTATATTTATTTCCTACATTGTCGTATACAGTTATCTTAACTGTACCTTTTTTATATTTGTTTTTATTTTTATCAAAAGAAAGATAAAATTTTGCTTCTGCATTTTTTTCAGAGCCAAACCTGTATTCATGTTTTTCGCCGGAAAACTCAAGTACGGCATTCTTTAATCCAGATGCAGGTTTATCGGTAATTTCACTTGTATTTACTTTTATTGTTACTCCGTTATTAAAAAACGAACCAAATTTTCTGATGTTATCAATTGATGATGCCTCAACTTTAAACATATCCTCTGTTTTCGGAGCATCTATATCAATGAAAATCTCTTCAGAAACAGACTTTCCTTTGTTTCCTGCCGCATCCTCACAGTTTATTTCTACTGATACACGTCCGCCTGTATCATACAGATCAAAACTGCCTGCTTCGGTTTTTTGTATACCATCAAAAATAAAAACAGTAACAAGTTCAGGTTTTGCGGTGTCATGCTTTAAGTGTATTTTATAGTTATCTACTTCATCTTTTATGATACCGGAAATAGTTTTTTCGATGTTATTTACTTTGATCCATATGTTATTTATTCCTGATACAACACTGCTGCTTTTATCTGTAGCGGTTATTATAAAGTCAGGTGAGTCTGAAAACCATCTCTTTTTATCTTCACCGGTATATTTTTCATCAGAAGCAGGAGCAACGGTACATGTGGGAGCATCTCTGTCTACTATTACATATGATCCTTCATGTTCGTACTCCACCGGCTTTCCGCTTTCATTATAATAATATGATTTTCCGTTTCTGGCATTATCAATTACTGTTATTTTCAGTTTATCTCTTTTATTATTCTTAACTTCAAGTGGAACTACAAATCTGCTTTTGTCCCCTGATTTTTCAAGCTTGATATTCTGCATGCTTTTTTTATCAGAAGTCAGAATACGCTTTTCTAAATCCCCATATCTTATTCTCAATTCGTTTATTCCTGATGTATTATCCTTAACCTCAAAATCAACTTCTAATACATTATCACTGATTCCAACCTGTTTTCCATAATCATCGCTTTCAAAATGATGCGCATTTTTTATGTTTATAGCTGTTATTTCGGGTTTGTCCAGATCAATTTTTATATCAACCATCTTTACATCAGATGTATTTCCGAACATATCTGAAACTGTAACGGGGAGTTGGGTTTCGAAAGATTCAGCAACCGAATCCTGAAAGTTTATAGCTACTTGGATTTCATATTCTCCTTGTTTTTTTTCATCAACTGTAACCATATATTCACTATTCTTTTGATCCGAAACCCATTCTCCATTTATTTTATTAAAAACTAAACCACCAACGCTTATAGTTGTTATCTCTGATGAAGAATTATTGATTTTTTTATAAATATTATTTACTCTCTCATCAATATTGATGTTTGTATGAAAACCTTCACGATCATCAACAGAAATTATGAATTTATAAACAAGATTAGACCAAATAGCATGGTTGATATTACTATCATGTGATATGGTTAATTCAGGTTTATAATCATCAAGATATAAATATAGCGGTGACGTAAGAACATTATGAACACTTCCTGAACCATCAATGTATAAAACAGATTTAACGTTTATAGCATGAATCTTATTATTATTTACATGTATTAATCTGTCAGATGAGTATTTGGTGTTTATTATATTCTCTGTGCTTATTTCGTCGTATACAATATAGCAATCTTCTTTTTTACTTATATCAAATTCTATATTGTATACAGGCTTGTTATTGCTTATTGAAAAAACATTACTTTTACCTTTTATTTTATAATGTTCGGATTGAATATTTACTTTTTCATCATTATTTTGAATTATTTCTTTATATGCTATTCTGATATTATTATCATAATAATCAACATTAACAACTTCTGTAAAACCTGTTTTTCTAATAATAGTATCTGTGTCTACCATTATAAAATCTTCATTTGAATATTGATAGGAATCTAAAACATACTTAGGCTTTCCGTCTTCATAAATCAAAGTCGGGAGCTCAGCATATCCCTTTCCGTTTTTTATTGTTGTTTTATAATCTTTTCTATCGGCAACCATATCCGTGCCTACATAATAAGTTATCAGATTAACACTATCCGGAATAACTTCGGCAGATAGCCTATAAACAGAATTATTGGTATATTCATTGCTTAATGCTGACATATCTAATGTTGCTTTGACACTTTTGCCATCAGAGCTATTTGCTATGTTCTTTTTCTGTCCGTTATCTGTTTCTATATTTACTCCTGTAATACTTATTCCTGCATTATTTTCTACCGAAAAATCAATATCTATTGTTTTATCATCAAGCCATGTATATTTCTTTGAACTTATCTTTTCGCCGTTAACAAAAAAATTCAGCTTATCAACAGAAACGATATCAAGCGTATACGATGATTTATTAATCGTAGCTGATATTTCTTCATCACCGTTTTTTATTTTGATAAGTGAACTAAACTTACTCTGTTCTATAATATTTATCTCAGGTTTACTTTTAATTGAAAAGGATAATCTTTCATCAACATACCAGCCTTTTGAGGGTATAACCTCAAACTCGGTACCATACTGATAAAAATTATCCACATTATGATAAGAACCCTTTGGAACAACAGAAAATTCATCTGTGCTGATATCATTAATATCAAAGTATTCTGTGATAACTACTTTATATTTATCTCCAACAACAGCTATGTTTTCTAATTTGTAAATCAATGAATCGCTCCGTGCAAATACGGCTTCTCTATTACTGAATTCTTTTTCATACCAAAGACATTCATAAAGATCTTTATTATTCAGAACAGAGATCTTCATAAGACCATTTTCTTCACCTTCATACTTTACAAATCGAAATAAAGATTTGATTATCTGATCAGGATCCGGTTTAGATTCTCCATTGATTTTAAGACTCATATAACGAGGCTCATATTCAGGCGTGTTTTCATTAACTACATCTGTTCCCTGTTCTGCGCCGTCTGATTCATCTGCTGAAGACAAATTTGCGAGAGCCACTTCAGAAAGAATCTTAGTGATCATATTGCTATTTATATTGTCTGATAAAAACTCCGTCGCATGGGCAATCGATGTTGTATTTATTGATGCAAAAAAGATAACAGATGTTATAAAAGCTGTTACTCGTTTTATCTTTTCGTTAGTTTTCATTCATATTCTCCTTGTTTTTTCATTTTGTTTTATAATTCTTATTTATTTCCTATAATTTTCTCAATACTATTCTATAATTTACAATTTCTCACCTCAAAAAATTCATCCACTATAGTAAAAATAAAAAAGACTGCACAGAACACCTATACAGCCTTTAAACTCATAATTAAATCTAATGTAAATAAATTATGTTTTTATCTCTGTGTATTTTACCACTTTCTTTTGGGATCAGAAAAATCATCATCATCGTTTCCATAAGAAAAATTCTGGGAAACCACCATATCCAGAGCATTCTGAAATTTATTTTGTATTTTACGCGTTTTTAATATATGTAGTACTAAAAATACTATACCTGTAATTACAACTGCCAAAGCAGCAATTAAAATCCATACATTAAAGCCTGATTTATTTTTCTTATCATTATCTCCTGTGTATGGTACCGGTTCTGTTGTTGTTTCTGAAAACGCTGTACTTGTACTTATTGTAGTAATACGTCCTGTAGTTGTTATACGAGTTGTCCCTGATGATACTGTACTCCTGGTTTCAACAGAAGTTACAGGAGCAGTTGTTTCCGGTATCGCTACGTCCTCCTGATAGTCTTCGTAATAATAATTATCATCATAATAATAGTTATTATCAGGAACAACATAATCATATCGGGACGATGAAGAGTATGATGTCTCAGACGCTGTAGAAACAATCTCTGATCCGGGCGTCATAATGACTTCTGTTCCGATATCACTATCTGAAACAGTGGCACCTGTTTCCGGAACATTGTTATCCGGAACATCTGTTATCTCCGGAACAGGTGTTTTATCAGGTTCCTCAGAAACATCCGGAGCTCCGCTTACTGCAGGTAAGCTGCCGGCTTCCGAAGCAATCATATCTGAATGCTCTTCACACATGACATACTCCGTGTTCACTGCAAAAACTGAAAGCGCCGTAGACAATATAAATGCGAGTGTAAATCTGACTGCCTTCTGAAACATCATTTTTATTACCTCATGTTTTTATATTTTATTTATTGTTTTTTACTTTTTTTAAACTCAAGGTATTCTTCATAAGTTCCCATTCTATCAATAAGTCCGTCGGGAGTTATTTCGATAATACGATTTGCAACAGTCTGAAGAATTTCGTGGTCATGCGATGTGAAAAGTACTACACCCTTGAAGCTCTCAAGACCATTGTTTACTGCTGTTATACTTTCGAGATCAAGATGATTGGTAGGCTGATCAAGAACCAAAACGTTTGAGCCGAAAAGCATCATGCGCGAAAACATACATCTGACCTTTTCGCCTCCCGAAAGAACGTTTACAGGCTTGTATACATCGTCGCCTGAAAAAAGCATTCTTCCAAGAAATCCTCTCAGATAGGTTTCTGTTTCATCATTTATGGAGTATTGTCTTATCCAGTCAACTATAGAAAGCTTCGAATCATCAAAATACTTTGAGTTATCCATTGGAAAATACGAACATGAAGTTGAAACACCCCACTTGAATGTACCTGTATCCGGAGTTTCTTCTTCCATCAGAATCTTAAAAAGCATGGTTATTGCTCTTTCGTTTTCTGAGATAAACGCAATCTTATCTTCACGTCCGACAGTGAATCTTATGTTTTTAAGGAGACATTCTCCATCAACTGTTTTGGAAATATCATCAACAGAAAGTACCTCTTTGCCAAGCTCTCTGTCCGGTGAAAAACCTATATATGGGTATTTTCGGCTTGATGCAGGCATTTCTTCTACTGTTATTTTTTCAAGCAGCTTTCTTCTTGAAGTAGCCTGACTTGATTTTGACTTGTTAGCAGAGAATCTTTCGATAAAGGTTTTTAATTCTTTTATTTTTTCCTCTGCCTTTTTATTCTGCTGTTTCATCATTCGCTGAATAAGCTGACTTGATTCGTACCAGAACTCATAGTTTCCGACGTACATTTTTATCTTTGTATAATCTATATCAACTATATGCGTACATACGTTGTTAAGAAAATGTCTGTCATGCGAAACGACAAGCACAGTACCAAAATAATCTGCAAGGAAGTTTTCAAGCCATCTTATTGCATCTATATCAAGATGGTTTGTAGGCTCATCGAGAAGAATTATATCCGGATTTCCAAAAAGCGCTTGTGCAAGAAGAATTTTTACCTTTTCATTACCGGTCAACGCTGACATCTGCATATAGAGCATATCCTCAGAAAGATCAAGTCCCTGAATAAGCTTGGAAGCATCTGATTCAGCTTCCCAGCCGTTGAGCTCAGCGAACTCTGCTTCAAGCTCAGAAGCTCTGATGCCGTCTTCTTCAGTAAAATCTTCTTTTGCATAGATTTCGTCTTTTTCTTTCATTATACTGTATAGTTTTTCGTTACCCATTATTATTGTTTCAAGTACAGTATACTCTTCATATGCAAAGTGATTTTGTTTAAGAACAGACATACGCGCATCTTTTTTGATAGACACTTCTCCTGTTGTCGGTTCAAGTTCTCCGCTCAGTATTCTTAAAAAAGTAGACTTTCCTGCCCCGTTTGCACCGATAATCCCGTAGCAGTTTCCGTTTGTAAACTTAAGATCAACATTTTTGAAAAGTGTAGATCCTCCAAACTGCAGACTAACGTTTGAAACTGTAATCATTTTCTTGGTTCGCAGCCTCCTGAAAAAAGTATTTTTAAAAATCATAGAATTACTGAAAACAGTAAAACACTATTTTATATTATATCAGTTTACATGAATAAATTCAACCAATTCATCATACAAATTATATATAGATATATTTATTATTTTCGGCAAAAAGCGAAATGGAAATACGTCCGATATATATTTTTTTAATTCCAAACAGTATTTTTATACAAAAACTATTGACAATCTTTACTTAGTATGGTATAATAAATACAAATAAAGAGGAATTTTATTCTGCGAAAAATTTTCTTTTATTTTTAATACTCCAAACTCTTTTTTCATCATTCTTCTTCGTTTAAATAGCGAAGGAAAAACGCATCGGTTTGATAGCCGATGCGTTTTTTTATCGTTTATTTGTTTTAAGAAGCTCCTCTGCATTTTTCAGCATAAGCTCACTTGGGTTCTCACCACCCATTATTCTTGCTATCTCATTAACACGTCTTTCAAAATCAAGCTTGGTTACATTTGTTTCTGTACTTTCTCCTAAGGTTTTCTTTTCTATGAGTAGATGATTATCAGCCATTACTGCAATCTGAGAAAGATGTGTAACACAGAGAATCTGTCTGAAAGAGCTTATCTCCCGAAGTTTTATTCCGATTTTCTGAGCAGCACGACCGCTTACTCCGGTATCTATTTCATCAAAAATAAGTGTAGGTATATCATCCTTATCGGCAATTACAGTTTTCAGAGCAAGCATAATTCTCGAAAGCTCACCGCCTGAAGCTATTTTTGATATAGATTTTGGTGATTCACCTTTATTAGCAGATATAAGAAACTCTATCGAATCCATGCCATTTGCTGAAAGCTTGCCTTTATCATGTCGAATATCTATTATTACATCAGGCATATCAAGAAATCTCAGCTCTTTAGTTACTCTGTCAATAAACTCAACCGCCACACGGCTTCTGTATTCATAAAGCTTTCTGGCTTTTCTTGTCGTTTCCTCTATAAGCTCTTTTTTCTGAAGCTCAAGACCTTCTATTATATCTGTGCTGTTTTCTATCTGACTCAGCTCGCTGACAGATTTGTTGTAAAAATCAATTATCTCATTAAGACTCCGGCCATATTTTCTTTTCAGACTGTTTATAGAATCTCTTCTGCCCGAAATAACATCAAAGGTTTCATCATCTATCTCAAGTGAAGACGCACAATGAGAAAGCTCTGAGGCTATATCGACAAGCTCTATATTTATTGATTTTATCCTTTCAAGCAAAGGTCTGACAGGAGAATAAATATCCGATATTCCGTCAAGTATGCCCTCCACACTGTTAAGACTGTCAGCAATACAGTCATCATCACTTATATATCCTTTTGAAGAAAGAAGGGATTTTATGATTTCTGTACTGTTCTTCAGCATCTGATATTCCTCTTCAAGCTGTATATCTTCATCCTCCTCCAACTCAAGAGGCTCTATCTCATCGACTACAGACTGAAGATAAGCTTGTTTTTCTGATAATGACTGCTGTTGTTTTTTCATATCAGACAGTCTTCTTGCGCACTGCTGAAGCTCTTTGAAGGAAGCACGGTATTCTTCAAGATATGTGCTGTCAGAACCAAAGTTATCAAGTATCAATGTATGTTTTTCGGAATCCATCAGTATCTGATTATCATGCTGACCGTGAATATTTATCAGGAGCTGCCCCAGCTCGCGCAAAACAGACACTGTTGATGTTCTGTTGTTTATTCTCGCCACACTTCCGCCGTCAGCACTTATTTCTCTCGTTATGGTAATCTCATCATCCTGATACTGTATTCCGAGCTCATCAAGCTTACTACATACGCTTTCTGAGAGATCTGTAAAAAGTGCAGTCACAACAGCTTTATCACAGCCGTTTCTTACTATATCTTTTGTTACTCTCTGACCAAGAACAGCGTTTATTCCATTAATCAGTATCGATTTGCCGGCACCTGTTTCACCGGTAAACGCATTAAATGCCACTCCGAACGGAATTACAGCACTTTTTATTACTGCAAGATTTTCTATGTATAACTCTCTTAGCATTTCATTTTCCCCTTTTCAGTTGTTCTCATTCTCACTTGTTCTGCTTATGATTGTTTATAATGAACGTCAGAAAAAATATGACTTTAACTGTATCTATACTATAAGTTTTTTTATTGAAAGCATGAGCTTTCTTGCATTTTCTTCGTTTTTCAGAAGAATAAATATCGTATCATCACCTGCAATAGTACCAAGTATCTGCGGATAATCCATTGAGTCTATCATAGCACATGCTGCCTGTGCCATACCGGTATGACATTTTACCACAACCATATTTATTGCATAATCAACGCTTATTATGGTTTGTAACAGAAGATTGGAAAAACGTGCTTCATCATTTCCTGACTGAACATACTTATATTTACCTTCAGAAACAGAGGCCTTTATAAGACGTAATTCCTGAATATCTCTCGATACAGTAGGCTGAGCAACCGTAAACCCCTCTTCCGATAAAGCATTAAGAAGCTCTTCCTGAGTTTCGACGGCACGACTGTTTATTATTTCGAGAATCTTACGTTGTCTTTTGGCTTTCATTTAATTTCCTTTCAGTGATCTCATAAGCTTCCTGTTAAGCGAATCATAAAAGGTTATACCCGTCATATCGATAAGCTTTACTTTATGAGATGACTTTCTTATTATAAGCTCTTTTCCCTCGCTTATCCGTAAAGGCTCATTTCCGTCTACAGCAAAACCTACCTTTACATCCTCATCAGAATGATGTACTATTGAAACTACACTGTCAGCAGTATAGATCATAGGTCTTACGAAAAGAGAATGAGGACATATAAGATTCATCTCTATACACTCAAGCTCAGGTTCAATAATCGGGCCACCTGCTGAAAGAGCATAGGCAGTTGATCCTGTAGGAGTACTGAAAACCGCTCCGTCTGCAAGATAATTTCCTATATGATTTCCGTTCACAAAAACATCAAACTCTATTATTTTGGAGTAACGACTTGAAACAACTATGTCATTCAGGGCATGATACTTTGACGAACCCTTCTGATCCTTATATTCTGCCTGAAGCATCATACGTTCTGATACTCTATAATCACCGGTAAAAAGCTTGTTCAGTACACTGAGATCGATTTTTTCTACTGATGCCATAAAGCCAAGTCTTCCGGTGTTGATTCCAAGAAGACGAGTATCGGTACCGAGCATAGCTGCTGCACATCTGAGAATAGTGCCATCTCCGCCTATTGCAATTGCTATATCTGCTTCTTTTGCAAACTCTGAGAACTTGCCGAATCTTACTCCCTTAAGACTTCCGAAAATTCCCGAATATGCGTTATCCATCAAAACCTCAGCTTTGGATTTTTTTAACAGCTCACATACAGACAGTGTGCAATTATATGCATCATTTTTTCTAAGATTGGGAAAAATAACTACTTTCATCGTTTAATCATTCCTCAACGCTTCATTGACTATTTCATCTATATTGTAATTCACACAAAAACTGCCGGGACTGCTTTTAAGATACATAAGATACTCTGCATTTCCGCTTCCTCCCTTTATCGGAGAAACACACAGTCCGGATACTTCAAATCCCGTATCTCCGGCAAAAACGATCATATCCTCAAGTATTTGCCTGTGTACACGTGGATTCTTTACAATACCGTTTTTGGAAAGGTTTGTTTTTCCGGCTTCAAACTGAGGCTTGATCAAAACGACCGCACTTCCCTCCTCAGAAAGAAGCTCTTTTATCTTCGGCAATACAAGCTTTAGTGAAATAAAAGACACATCTGTTGCTATAAAATCTATCGTTCTGTCAAAATCATCCGGCACAGATTCTCGTATGTTCGTCTTTTCCATATTCACAACACGAGGATCATCAAGTAATGTCTGATCCAGCTGACTATGTCCGACATCAAGAGCATAAACCATGGCTGCACCATTCTGAAGCATACAATCAGTAAATCCGCCCGTAGAAGCACCTATATCAAGACATACAGCATCACATAGAGAAATATCAAAAAACTCTACAGCCTTTTTCAGTTTCAAACCGCCTCTTCCTACAAAGCAGTGAATATCTCCGTCTATCCTGATAAGAGAAGAATCTGAAACTGCAGCCGAGGGTTTGAGACATACCTTGCCATCTACGCTAACCTTTCCGCTTTTTATAAGCTGTTTGGCACGCTCACGGCTTTTGCACATTTTTCTTTCAAACAATTCAAGGTCAAGTCTGTTTTCTGCCATTATATATCTCCCGGCAATTTATTTTTTCACATATTCTATTATCGAATCAGTATCCAGACCGTATTTTTTCAGCTGGCTGTTTACTGATGCCTGCTTTACAAATCCTTCTACAGCTCTTATATTGTATTTTCCGGTATAGCCGTTTTCAATAAGCTTCAGCATAAAATGCTCTGCTATACCACCGTTTTTCATACCTTCTTCAAAGAAATATATTTTTTTATAGTGAAGTGATGTTTCTATATATTCCTCAGAAAGCGGAAATATCTTATTCAGTTTCAGTGTATCGCAATAAACAGCATACTCACTCCGCAGGATATCACTTGCTTTTCGTATGTTTTCAAAGGTTCGTCCATATCCTACAAGAAGTATATCTGAGCTTGCCTGTGAAGACATATAATAATCTGCAAAAGAATCGTTTTTTATCTCAGTACGCGGCTCTTTACCCCTTGGATATCTTATGCAGACTAATCCGCTGCAGTTTTCAACAGCCTCACGGAGATCATATCTGAGTTCATCATATCCTGAAGGAGAAAAAATTGTTACATCAGGAATAGATGTAAGCATAGATACATCAAAAACACCCTGATGAGTTTCTCCGTCCTCACCTACAAACCCTGCTCTGTCAATACCGATAATCACATGTCCCTCTGACAATGCTGCATCGTGAAGAAGCTGGTCATATGCTCTTTGCAAAAAGGAAGAATAAACAGCAAACACAGGTACAAATCCCATAGCGGCAAGACCCGCAGAATATGTAACAGCATGCTGTTCTGCTATACCTACATCAAAAAATCTTTCTTTAAAAGCCGCAGCAAAAAACTGAAGACCTGTTCCGTACTTCATTGCGGCTGTTATCGCACATATTTTGTCGTTTTCCTTTGCGATATTAACAAGCTCTCTTCCGAAAACGGATGAAAACGAGTCTGAACTGCTCACTTCAGGGTTTCCTGTAGCTATATCAAACTTTGATATGCCATGATACTCTCCGGGATTTTTCTCTGCAGGAGAATAGCCTTTTCCCTTTACTGTGTTTACATGCACCAAAACCGGACGCTGCATTGCTCTTGCAAGTGTAAGCACATCTTCAAGCTCTTCGATATCGTGTCCGTTTACAGGGCCAAGGTATTCAAAGCCAAGATCCTCGAACATTGTGTTTCCCTTTAACACAACGCCCTTTATCGCTGTCTTCGAAGCACTAAGAACCTTACTTATAGGTGTTCCGACTACAGGTGTCTTTTTGAGCACCTGATCAACAGCGTTTTTAGTATTCATGTATTTTTCTTTACTTCTGATACTTGAAAGATATTTTGCAAAAGCTCCTACGTTCCTTGATATAGACATATCGTTATGGTTTAGTATGACTATAAGATTTGTGTGGCTTTTTCCTGCGTTATTAAGACCCTCATATGCAAGACCTCCGGTAAAGGCTCCGTCACCTATAACCGCAACAGCGTGATTGTTTTTGTTTTCAAGCTTCATTGCCTCTGCTATTCCACATGCAACAGAAACAGAGGTACTGCTGTGTCCGCTTACAAACGAATCATGCTCGGATTCGTTTGGCTTAGGAAATCCGGAAATACCGTTTTCCTGTCTGAGTGTAGAAAACCGGTCCAGACGCCCTGTAAGCAGCTTATGTGTGTATGACTGATGTCCGACATCCCATACTATTTTGTCTTCCGGTGAATCAAATACTCTGTGAATAGCGAGTGTAAGCTCTACAACTCCGAGGTTCGAAGCAAGATGTCCGCCCGTATGAGAAACGGTTTTTATAAGTATTGATCTGATTTCCTTACACAGATCCCTGCACTGTTCAAGAGTCAGATTTTTCAGATCTCCGGGAAGATTCATATCCTTTAGTTTTATATCATTCATTCTTTTCAGACAACCTTTATTTTATAGGAATAAGCAAAGAAACTATAGTTCCGACTACAGCACCGCCCAAAACCTCCAGCGGTGTATGCCCGAGAAATTCGTTAAGTTCCTTTTGTTTTTTTTCATCATCTTCAGTATCGTGTTTTATGTTTCTGAAATTAAACAATTTGTTTATAGCGTTCAGCTCCATTGCATGAAGACCTGCCGCACGTCTGACATTCATGGCGTCATATATTACAACAGCTGAAAAAACAAAGGCTACACCAAACAAAGCCGAATCAGTACCTTCCAGTCTTCCTGTGGTTATCAAGGTGCCAGAACCATAGCTGTATG
>SVNR01000025.1 GCA_015066815.1 Ruminococcus sp. | reverse complement strand
TATTTGTGAGAAAAAAACTGATACCAGTCAAAAACAAATTTGCCTTTCTTCCCGGGGTAAAAAAACGGAAGTACAAGGCAATATATCAGGGATTGAAGATAAGATATCAGGGATCGATATGATTTGGTTTACGGTAAACAGACAGCTTAATGGAACGACAACTCATATTACATGGAGGTATAATTATGGGAATGGTAGTTAGAACTAATATGGCGGCTCTTAACGCCAACAACGCACTCGGACAGGCTTCAAAGGCTCAGATGACAGGTATGCAGAAGCTTGCTTCTGGTTTCAGAATCAACAAGGCTGCAGATGACGCTTCAGGTCTTGCTATATCCGAAAAGATGAAGAATCAGATCAAGGCTCTTGATACAGCTAAGGATAACTGTGAAGATGGCGCTAATCTTATTCAGACAGCTGAAGGTTACATGGCTGAAGCACATAGCATTCTTGAAAGAATGACAGAGCTTTCTGAAAAAGCAGCTAATGGTGTTCTTGCTAAAGAAGACCGTGATGCTCTTCAGGATGAAATGGATCAGCTTTGTGGTGAAATTGATAGAATGGCTACTACAGCGAACTTCAATGGTCATAAGCTTATGGATGGCTCATTAGGAAGTACGGCTAAGGTTAAAATTACAGGTCAAAAAGCTGGAGAGAAATTAGGTTTTGAAGCCCCAACAACTCTTGCTCCTCAGGATAAACTTTTTGGCGGTACAGTAACTAATCTTCCTTTCAACGGCAAGAGCTCAGCTGAATTTAAATTTAACGCATTTCAAGCTTCAGGAACCAATGCTACAGGTGCAACTGCAACTGTATATGCTTGGGATGATGCAACCGGTACTTGGGCTGCCTCTACTACAACGATTAATATCGCTGCAAAAAAAGGTGATACAGTAGTACTCGATGGCGCTGGTACAGGTGTATCTGATAACGGATTAGTTATTGGTAGTGGTGCTAGTAATAAAGGCGCTAAATTAACATTTGATGGTAGCGATTGGAAAACCGAAGATGGTACAGTAGTAACTGGTTTACAAATAACTGGCTTCGATAAATTAAATACTAATGATGTATTTTCAGCCAAAGATACATCTGGTGGTGCTGTAAGTACAGGCATTAATCTTCAGATAGGCGAATCTTCAACTGCCGCTGATAAACTTGAAGTTACTATAAATAGTTTCCATACCGACGCTCTCTTCGGTGATTTAGCTGGAAAGAAAAACATGGAAAACGATGATACTAATACCAAAGCTTCTGCCGCTGTTTTAACTAAGAGTAAAGAAAATGCTTATTCAACATATAATGATAATGTTACTATCGATATAACAGATCAGGATAGTGCATCTGCAGCAGCTGATGTTATCCGTCAGATAAGCAACTATGTTTCAGATGAAAGAGGTAAACTTGGTGCTCAGCAGAACAGACTTGAACACACAGTAAACAACCTTACAACAGCTTCTGAAAACGTAACAGCTTCCAACAGCCGTATCCGTGATACAGACATGGCTAAGGAAATGATGGCTTACACTTCTAAGAACGTTATCGCTCAGGCAGCTCAGTCTATGCTTGCTCAGGCTAACTCACAGCCTCAGAACGTTCTCTCACTTCTTCAGTAAGCAGTCGTGATATTATAAAGCCTTTGGGGAATGGCTTTTAAAAAATAACTTATATATAGGGTAACCGCCTCCGGAAAACAAATTCCGGAGGCGGTTTTTTGTTCATCGATTTTTTTTACAAAGGAAAAACCATACCCGGAAGAATATCCGGATATGGTCAGAATCAATATCAAGGCTTTAGCATTGGCTAAGGATTGATTTTATCTGTTCTTCACTTAATCCACTGCGGCGCATCTGTTCTGCGGCTTTTGCTAAGCCAATCTGTTCGCCACGCGCTAAACCAATCTGTTCGCCACGTGCTAAACCAATCTGTTCGCCACGTGCTAAACCAATTTGTTCGCCACGTGCTAAACCAATCTGTTCGCCTTCAATACGTCCTTCTTCTCTCTCAGCTCTTCTGCTTGCTATGTCATACTGTTTACGCATTACCTCTTCATCGAACAGCTGTTCCATCATATCTATCACTTCCTTCTCATGTCTTTTCATAAATTCTCTGAGATATCCTTTTTCTATACATATACGGTATGTTTCTATTGCCGCTTCTATACTGTTTTCGTGCAATCTTCTCTGTTCATTGAACACTTTGCAGAACCCTACATACTGTCCTGCTAATGTTGTATCTACCTCACTGAGCACTTTTATTTTTAACTCTAAATCTGACTTCCCTCCGAAAAACTCCCGGCTTAATGATATTTCTGATGGTCTGGTTTGTTCTCCTGTGTATATCATATAAAACTCCGGTTCCGGAAGATTTATTTTTGTTGTGCTGTGTTCACTTTGCATTGTATCCATAAGATATCTTCGGTATGTTTCACTTATATAAAACAGCATCCTTAATGCCATATTCGGATTCCATGTACTTTGTGCTTCTACCAGTACAACAAATCTGTCCTTTACTATAAAACCAAGGTCATTGTATATAGTATTTACTATCGCTGAGTTCAGCGTCTGTATCTGTATATCATCTTCGGTTAGATCCGCTACTTCCGGATGAAACTCCTCATACAGCTTCTTAACATTTTCTATATAGCTGAAAAATTTTACAAATACACTGTCCTTTGATTTCCGTTTTATTTTTGTCTCTGTTGCCATTTGTTTTTCTCCTTTATTCTTTGTTTTTCTCTGTTTTCAGTATATCATAATTTATTGGTTTTTACAAGAGTTCTGATTTGTTTTGTCCTTGTTTTCTGAGATGTTTTTGCGAATTTTGTCGTTTTTTGTTATTACAAAAACAAAGTGAAACGGAAAGGTTATATCAGCTGAACATAAACGTTATTGATGACTGATATGTTGACCGTTACCAAATAACTTATATTTTTGTTCATCAAAACTTTTTACAAAGGAAAAACCATACCCGGAAGAATATCCGGATATGGTCAGAATCAATATCAAGGCTTTAACATTGGCTAAGGATTGATTTTATCTGTTCTTCACTTAATCCGCTACGGCGCATCTGTTCTGCGGCTTTTGCTAAGCCAATCTGTTCGCCACGCGCTAAACCAATCTGTTCGCCTTCAATACGTCCTTCCGCCCTCGCATCAGCCATTCCGGAATTATAGTCACGCTCAGCCTTTTCTCTCTGTCGTATCATTTCACGTACTTTTTCGTCTTCGCTAAGTTCGTATATTACTCTTATTCCGTCCTGTATTGCGGGATTATTTGTTTGCTGTAACATGCTGAATTCCTCCTCACTTTCTGCATTTATCAGTCGCATCCACTGTTGTATGCGGTCGTTTTCCGCCATGCTTTGATTTAACTTTTTCAGTTCGAAAAAATGCATCGACAGCTTATCTGTCAGTCTCTCGTATCTTTTATCTTCAAGGATTGAAAATGAAAGTACATCGTAAAGAAATGCTCTCAGTATGTCTTTATTTGATGAAAACAGTATTTTGAATACTATATCATTTTTGGCCGGTATTATTTTTGCCATTTCTTTTTCTCCTTTATTCTTTGTTTTTCTCTGTTTTCAGTATATCATAATTTATTGCTTCTTACAATAGTTCTGATTGGTTTTGTTCTTGTTTTCCGAGAAGTTTTTGCGGATTTTGTCGTTTTTTGTAACCTCTCAGTCAGCTTCGCTGACAGCTCTCCTTAAAAGGAGAGCCATATTTCCCTCCGGATATAACTTGTAGATACAAGTCGAGGTATATCCGGATGCACAAACGGAGAGTCTACATAAAAACAAATGCTATAAGAAAAATCCCGAAATAATATCCGGGATTTTTCTTATAGCATTTGTTTAAATAATAATCTGAGTGACAAGACTTGAACTTGCGACCTCTACCACCCCAAGGTAGCGCGCTACCACCTGCGCCACACCCAGTTCTGTATTAAATTATACCATATCCCCCCCATCTTGTCAACTTCTTTAAATAAAAATTTTTTTAAGTTTTTTATGAATTTTTTTATATTTCCGTTTCTTCTGCATAATATAACTTTATAAAAATCTATTTTTCAGGAGGACTATAAATATTATGAAAAAAATTGCTTTGTTCCTTGCTGCTCTGACAGTTTCTGCTGTTATGACAAGCTGTGGAAACAACTCTGATGAAGCCGGCTCTTCGGAGGCGAACTCTATATACTATCTTAACTTCAAGCCTGAGGTTGCTGAAATATACAACGAGATAGCAGAAACCTACAAAAAAGAAACAGGTATAACCTTAAACGTGGTTACTGCTGCATCCGGAACCTACGAACAGACTCTTAAGTCCGAGATAGCAAAGGCTGATGCACCTGATATCTTTCAGATAAACGGTCCGAAGGGCTACGCAAGCTGGAAACAATACTGCGCTGATCTCTCCGGAACTGAGATATACCAGCATCTTACCGACAAGAACCTTGCAATAACAGCAGACGGCGGCGTATACGGCATACCGTATGTTGTTGAGGGATACGGCATAATCTGCAACGAGAAGATTATGGACAAGTATTTTTCACTCCCCTCAAAGCAGACAGATATTGATTCTGTAGACGATATAAACAACTTCGAAAAGCTTTCTGCAGTAGCAAAGGATATGACAGACCACAAGGATGAGCTTGGAATATCAGGCGTGTTTGCTTCTACCTCCCTTAAGTCAGGAGATGACTGGAGATGGCATACACATCTTGCCAATATCCCGCTCTACTATGAGTTTACTGAAAACAACATCGACCTTTCTGGCGATCAGACAAAGGAAATAACATTCCAGAACGACCTTTACTTCAAAAACATCTTCGACCTCTATACAACCTACTCAACAGTAGATCCGAAGATCCTCGGCACAAAGCAGACTGCTGACTCCATGGCTGAGTTTGCACTCGGACAGTGTGCTATGGTACAGAACGGAAACTGGGCATGGGAACAGATAAAGGACGTTTCAGGAAATACCGTAAACGGTGACGATATAAGCTTCCTCCCTATCTATACAGGCATGGAAGGCGAAGAAAATCAGGGTATAGCTGTAGGAACAGAAAACTTCTTTGCTATCAACTCACAGTCCTCAGCTGAAAAGCAGAAGCTTGCGGCTGACTTTATCTACTGGCTCTTCAGCAGTGAATCAGGCAAAAGCTACGTTACCGAAAAGCTCGGCTTCATAGCTCCTTTTGATACGTTTGATGACGACGAAAAGCCTTCCGATCCGCTTGCACGTGAGGTTGTAGACTGGATGGAAGAGGATGACGTTACAAACATTCCGTGGAACTTTACCATATTCCCGAGTCAGAACTTCAAGGATGAGTTCGGTTCTGCACTGCTTCAGTACGCTCAGGGTAAAAAATCATGGGAAGACGTAAAGACCACAGTAGTTGAAAAGTGGAAGTCAGAAAACTCATAACAGTCAGGAGATAAAGCTATGCAGAAAACTCTGAAAAAATATTTTCCGATTTTTGTAATACCGACGTTTGCTGCATTTATTGTCGCTTTTTTCGTGCCGTTTCTTATGGGAGTGTATCTTTCGTTTACGGAATTTACAACGGTATCTGATGCAAAGTGGGTAGGTTTTTCAAACTATATAAGGGCTTTTTCAGGCAGCAGTGATTTTCTTAATGCACTGTGGTTCACAATAAAATTTACCGTGGTATCCGTCATCAGCATAAACGTTCTTGCTTTTTTGCTTGCTCTCCTGCTCACAAGAAAGCTGCCGGGTACAAATTTTTTCAGAACGGTTTTTTTTATGCCGAACCTTATAGGCGGAATAGTACTCGGCTATATATGGCAACTTATAATAAACGGCGTACTTCTGAAATTCGGAGTTGACATTACTTTTGACGCAAAGTATGGCTTCTGGGGACTTGTTATTCTGATGAACTGGCAGATGATAGGCTATATGATGATAATCTACATCGCCGGAATTCAGAATCTTCCCGGGGATGTTATCGAGGCAGCTCATATAGACGGAGCGACAGGTGTGCAGACACTTTTTAAAATAACCGTTCCGCTCCTCATGCCCTCTATAACCATATGCACTTTTCTGACGCTTACAAACTCCTTCAAGCTTTTTGACCAGAACCTCGCCCTGACAGGCGGTGCTCCGGGAAAAGAAACGCAGATGCTCGCTCTCGATATTTACAACACATTTTACGGCCGTACCGGATATGAGGGTATAGGTCAGGCTAAGGCTGTTATTTTCTTTATACTGGTTGCACTCATAGCAGGCGCACAGCTTCTCATAACACGCAGAAGGGAGTTTGAAAGTTGACCGGCAAAAAATCAAATCCGCTTTTTATAGTTATTCTGTGTATAGCGACTGTTATTTTTATAGCTCCCGTTATCATAGTACTTGTAAACTCCTTCAAGGGACAGTTCTATATAGCAGACAGACCCTTCGAGCTTCCGGGAGCTGATACTTTTGTAAAGTTTGAAAACTATATAAACGGTATAAGAAAAACAAACTTCATAAGAGCTTTTTTATACTCGCTCTTTATAACGGTTTTTTCCGTTACAGGCATACTCTTTTTCACATCTATGACCTCTTGGTATATAACACGTCTGAAAAATAAAATAACATCCGCTCTCTACTATATGTTTGTATTCAGTATGATAGTACCTTTTCAGATGGTTATGTTCACAATGTCAAAGATGGCAAATGTGCTCAGACTTGACAACCTCATAGGAATAGTCGTGATATATATCGGCTTCGGTTCAGGGCTTTCAATCTTTATGTTCAGCGGATTTATAAAAAGCATACCTCTCGAAATCGAAGAAGCTGCAACCATAGACGGCTGCAATCCTCTGCAGACCTTCTTCCTTGTAATAATGCCGATACTGAAGCCGACTGCTATAACGATCGCTATCTTAAACGCTATGTGGATATGGAACGACTATCTTCTCCCCTATCTCGTTATAGGAAACAAGTACAAGACCATACCTATAGCAGTCCAGTACCTTCAGGGCGGCTACGGTTCGAGAGACATGGGCGCGCTCATGGCTATGCTTGTACTTTCAGTCATACCAATAATAATCTTCTATATAAGCCTGCAGAAGCACATCATAAAAGGTGTTGTATCAGGTGCGGTAAAGGGGTGAGGGATTTTTGAAAAAACAGAAAAAGATAAAACGTTCGGCAGGCGTGCTTATGCCGGTATTCTCTCTGCCGTCGGATCAGAGTTCCGGTACTCTCGGCAGTGAAGCATATCGTTTTGTGAATTTTATAAGCCGCTCCGGGCTGACTTACTGGCAGATCCTTCCTCTCGTTCCGCCTGACGAAACAGGAAGCCCGTACAGAAGCTGCTCTGCGTTTGCGGGAGGTATAGGGTATATAGATCCCGATATTCTCGCAGGAAAAGCTCCTCTCTCTGCCCGCAGCAAAGCTGATGATGATTCATATGCAGACTACAAAAAATCAGAGCAGAATATCTCAAGGCTTCTGAAAAACGAATACAAGAGCTTCTGCGGAAAGAAAAACAGGGACTTTGATATCTTCTGTACCGAAAACGCGTTCTGGCTTGACGACTATGCAGAGTATTCCGCTATAAAGGAACACTTCGGAAACATCCCCTGGTATGAGTGGGACGACGAAATAAAGTTCAGGGACAAAGCCGCTCTTGATGAGCTGAGAAAATCACTCTCCTGCGAAATAGGCTATCACAAGTTCTGTCAGTTTGAGTTTTTCAGGCAGTGGAACATGCTGAAAAAATACGCCGCTTCCAAAAACGTGCGGATAATAGGCGATATTCCGATATATGTTGCACTTGACAGTGCAGACGTGTGGGCAGAACCGTCGCTTTTCCTGCTTGATGAAGAGCTTGTCCCGAAGCTTGTGGCAGGTGTTCCTCCCGATATGTTTTCCGAAACCGGTCAGCTGTGGGGAAACCCTATATACAACTGGCACGAGATGGAGAAGCAAAACTTCTCATGGTGGAAAAAACGTATACGACATAACGCCATGCTCTGTGATATGCTCAGAATAGATCATTTTATAGGCATCGTCAACTACTATGCCGTGCCTTACGGTGAACCTGACGCAACAAAGGGAAGCTGGCTAAACGGTCCTTCAATGAAGCTTATAGAGGCAATAAACGAAAGCTGCGCTGATACTCTCATAATAGCAGAAGACCTCGGAGTAGTTTCTGAAGCCGTAAAAAAAGTTATGAAGAAAAGCGGATACCCCGGTATGCGCCTTATGGAATTTGCTTTTGATGATGACGCTTCAAGCAAAAACCTGCCTCACAACTTTCCGAAAAACTGCATAGTATACGGCGGAACACACGATAACGAAACACTGTGCGGATATTTTTCGCATGCAAAGCCTAAGGTCATAAGCTTCGCAAAGGAATACCTCGGCGTATCAAAGAGATCTGATATTCCATGGGGCATAATAAAGAGCGCTTTCAAAAGCACAGCGGCACTCGCTGTTTTCCAGATGCAGGACTTTCTCGCGCTTGATAATTTTGCACGTACAAACACACCATCAACAACGGAAAACAACTGGTGCTTCAGATTCGGAAGCGAAGATTTTTCCGATGAGCTTGCCGCAAAAATAAAAAAGCTCGTAAAGATAAGCGGCAGATAAATATTTTTTAAAAGGAGATTTGTTATGACCGACGATATTATTTCGATTCTGGAAAATGACTACGGTACTTCCCCGGAAAATGCAGATATCCGGATGCTCTACAATGCCGTTTCAAAAGCGGCAATGAAAAGCGTAAGAAAAAAAATAAAGTCGGCTGAAAACGCCGGCTCAAAAAGAGCATGCTATCTTTCTGCAGAGTTTCTTACAGGAAGAATGATATACAACAACCTCTTGAACCTCGGACTCCTTGAAGAATGCGAAAGCTTTCTGAACAGCCACGGCATATCCGCTTCGGTTTTTGAGGAAATAGAAGACAACGCCCTCGGAAACGGCGGTCTCGGAAGACTTGCTGCGTGCTTTCTTGATTCTGCTGCAACACATGATATTCCGCTTGACGGATATGGCATAAGATACCGGTACGGAATATTCAGACAGCACTTTGAAAACGGTTTTCAGTGTGAAACCGAGGATGACTGGACAAGGTTCGGAGATCCGTGGAGCATAAGACGTGAAGAGCTGACCGAAACCGTATGCTTCGGAAATCAGACAGTGCTTGCTGTTCCGTATGATATGCCTGTAATAGGCTATGGTGGAAAAACAATAAACACTCTCCGTCTCTGGCAGGCAGAGCCGCTGAGAAAATTCAACTTTGAAGCCTTTAACGCACAGGACTACAGCCGTGCTTTTGAAGAGAGGAACAAAGCTGAGGAAATAACGGCGGTGCTTTATCCGAACGATAACGGATACGAGGGAAAAAAGCTCCGTTTAAGACAACAGTACTTTTTTGCAAGTGCCTCTATGCAGAGTATAATAAGAAGCTTCGTTGCAAAGAACGGAACAGACTTCAGAAGGTTTCATGAATTTTTTGCGGTACAGCTTAACGACACACACCCTGTTGTTGCTATTCCGGAGTTCCTTCGTATCCTGACAGCAGTATACCATATACCTGTTGCTGAAGCTCTCGACCTTACCGCAGATATCTTTGCCTATACAAACCACACCGTTATGGCAGAAGCTATGGAAAAATGGGATATCTCACTTTTCAGAAGTGTTCTTCCTGAGCTCTATCCTTATATAATAATCATAAACAACAGGCTTGCCGAGGTTCTTTCAAAACGTGGCATAAGCAAGGAAAAATATGAAATAATAAGCGGTGGCTGTATCCATATGGCACGTCTTGCCGTATTTGCCAGCGGCTCTGTAAACGGCGTGGCAGAGATACACACAGAAATACTCAAAAACAGAGTTCTGAAGGAATGGTATGAGCTGTTCCCTGAACGCTTCAACAACAAAACAAACGGTATAACCCAGAGAAGATTTTTACTGCTCTGCAACAGAGAGCTCGCCTGCTTTATAACTGAAAAAATAAGCGACGCATGGATATGCGACGCAGATGAACTCAAGAAGCTCCTGCCGTACACTCAGGATAAGGAGTCGCTTGACAGATTTTTCATGATAAAAAAAGCAAAAAAAGAAGAGCTGTGCCGCTATATTGAAAAGCATGAAAACATAACTCTTTCTCCGGATTTTATTTTTGATATACAGATAAAAAGACTCCACGAATACAAAAGACAGCTTCTGAACATCCTTACGATACTTCATATATACCATATGCTGAAGGAAAAAAGCATAGATGATTTTAATCCGACAGCGTTTATATTCGGAGCAAAGGCTGCACCCGGATACGGCAGAGCAAAAGCTGTCATAAAGCTTATAAACGAAGCCGCAAAGCTCATAAACAACGATCCTGATGTAAACGACAGGCTGAGAGTTGTTTTCATCAGTAACTACAACGTATCATATGCAGAAAAGCTTGTTCCTGCCGCTGATATATCCGAACAGATATCCACAGCAGGAACAGAAGCAAGCGGTACAGGAAACATGAAGTTTATGCTCAACGGTGCAGTCACTCTCGGAACACTTGACGGAGCAAACATCGAGATAGTAAACGAAGCCGGAAAAGAAAACAACTATATATTCGGAGCGGACGTAGAAAAAATCTCATCGGTATCGCAAAGCTACGACCCGAAAAAAATATATGATGAAAACCCCGGTATAAAAAAGACTCTCGATATGCTCATCGACGGTACACTCAGCGATGACGGGACCGGAATATTCAGAGAGCTTTACGACTCTCTCTTAAAAGGCGCCTCATGGCATAAGGCAGATCACTACTATCTGCTTCTCGACTGGGACGACTATATCAAAACACGTCTAAGAGCAAACAAGGACTATAGTGACAAATATCTGTTCACCAAAAAATGCTTCGTAAACACTGCAAACGCAGGAAAGTTTTCCGCTGACAGAACCGTAAAGGAATACGCAAAGGAAATCTGGAAGCTTTGATAAAAACCTGACAAATCACGCTTATAAGCTCCTTAGCGTAAGAACATCGGAAATCTCCTCCGTTCCGACAACTGTATAAGTGTGCTCTCCGAGCTTATCTGAAAACATCTCCCCTACAAGCTGAGGTTTTCTGATAAGCTCTTCTTTTTTTGCTCTTGTAAGCTTTTTTAACGCACACTCAAGCTTCAGAGCCGCACTTCTGCTATCGGTATACCACAGCACCTCTGTTTTTTTTACTCCCCTGCTGTGCGTGTACTTAGCACCTCCCTGTATCAGACCCATATGCTGTCTGAGTCTTTTTTTTATGTCTGAAGTTACTCCCGTATACAGCGTATCGTCCCTGCATCTTATCATGTATATATACATATTTACTTCACCTGTTCCCCTGAAAAAAATAGTGAAAGTCAGATTTGTTTTGACCTTCACTATAATTTTTCGTTTATTATGGTTATTCAACCGTTACTGACTTGGCAAGATTTCGCGGCTTATCAACATCGTTTCCTCTGAGTACTGATGTATAGTAAGCTATAAGCTGAAGAGGAACTACTGCCGGCATAGGCATAAGAAGCGGATCAGTATCCGGAACGACAAGCTTCAGGTCATATGCGTCTTCATCTACTGTTATCGATGCTGAGCATACGAGAATAACATATGCACCTCTTGCCTTTACTTCCTTTATGTTGCTTACTGTCTTCTGTGCAAGCTCCGGCTGAGTAACAACGGCTATTACAGGCATGTTTTCTGAGATAAGTGATATAGTACCGTGCTTTAACTCACCTGCTGCGTATGATTCAGAATGGATATAGCTTATCTCCTTGAGCTTAAGCGAGCCCTCCATACTGAGCGCATAGTCAAGTCCTCTTCCGATGTAGAGCAGGCTGTCTGCGTTAACGAGCGAAGCTGCTGCATACTGTGAATCGTCTATATCCTCAAGCATACCCGAAATAACATCAGGGATATTCTGGAGCCCAGAAACAAGCTTCTTACACTCGTCTTCGGATATCTTTCCCTTTGCAAGAGCAAGCTCAAAAGCGAAAAGATACATGACAGCTATCTGGACCATATATGCCTTTGTTGAAGCTACGGCTATCTCCGGACCTGCGTGTGTGTACATGAGCATATCTGCTTCACGTGCTATGGACGAACCCTTTGCGTTTACTATAGCAAGAGTTTTTGCTCCGTTTTCCTTTGCGAGTCTGAGTGCTGCAAGACTGTCTGCAGTCTCACCCGACTGTGAAATAATTATTACAAGATCGCCGTCACCAACGATAGGCTCTCTGTATCTGAACTCGGAAGCTATATCAACAACAACAGGAACACGGGCAAGCTTCTCTATAACATACTTGCCTACAACACCTGCATGCATAGCTGTTCCGCAGGCTACTATGAAGATGTTTCTGAAGCTGTTGAGCTTTTCGCAGGTTATTCCGCATTCTTCAAGATCAGGAAGTCCGTCTGTTATTCTTGAAGCTATTGTGGTTTTTATTGCTGTCGGCTGTTCGTGTATTTCCTTGAGCATAAAATGCTCATAGCCCTGCTTCTCAGCAGCATCCATATCCCAGTCAGCTGTTTTAAGCTCTTTTTCTATCGCCTGATAGTGCTGATCGTAGATCTTTGTGCTGTAAGGGCTGAGAACAGCTATCTCGTTTGGCTCAAGAAGATAATAGTTTCTTGTATACTGTAAAATAGCCGGAACGTCTGAAGCTATAAAGCTTTCGTCCTCGCCTACACCGACAATAAGCGGACTCTCTCTTCTCAGTGCAAATATCGTATCTGTAAAATCCCTGAACACAACGCCCAGCGCAAAAGAACCCTCGATGTCCTTGGAAGCCTTTATGATTGCTTCGACAGGATCTCCGTTATAGTAATAGCTTATAAGCTGTGCTACTACCTCTGTATCAGTTTCACTTTTGAACTCCTTGCCTTCTCTGATAAGGAACTCCTTGAGCTTTTTGTAGTTTTCGATGATACCGTTGTGAACAAGAGTAACATCAGCTCCGCTGTGCGGGTGAGAGTTTACATCTGACGGTTCACCATGTGTTGCCCATCTTGTATGACCTATTCCGACGTTTCCGGACGGTCTTCCCTCTGTCTCCATACGAGCTGAGAGGTCTGTGAGTCTTCCTTTGGATTTTACAACTTTTATTTCACCGTTTTCAAAAACAGCTATTCCTGCCGAATCATATCCTCTGTACTCTAACCTGGAAAGAGAATTTATGAGTACGTCTGTACAATTCTGCTTTCCGACATATCCAACTATACCGCACATAATTGATTTCCTCCATACGACAGTTACTGCATGTTATTTTCTGTCTTTTTATTTTTATACTTTATGTGTTTTTCTGTTTTCTATAAAATAAATTAATTATAGTGAACGCCGGATCTGTTTTGACGTTCACTATTTTATTATATCATAATTATTATTATTTGTAAAGCAGAGTCTGTAGCAGCTCTATAAAGGTCCTGTGCTCGTTTTTTCTTGACAGCAGCCTGCGGCAGAGCACAGGATTATCGGTGATGATGCTGTCAACATCAAGTCCCTTCATGCGGTTTATAAGGTGCTTTGTGTTTACCGTCCAGACATGCACCTCCTTACCGGCACTGTGTGCGGCACGGACAAAGCTTTCGTTTACAACAGTATGCTTGACACTGAAAAAATCCGCATATTCAAGAGAGGCGGCCTCGCCGTAAAGCATATTTGCGATATATCCGGTTCTGACAGACGGCTTTTTTTCTTTTATATACTTAATATATGAATACTCCGAAGACGATATAACACACTGCTCTTCCATATCATACAGTTCTATAAGTTCAAGAACCTTATCGGGAAGTGCGTTTCCGGTATTTCCGCTTTTTTTGAGCTCTATGTTTAGCTTTATTCTGCTCTTGCACTCGATGAGCACCTCCTCAAGAGTAGGAATATATGCATCAGAAAAAGAAACTCCGAAAAAGCTTCCTGCGTCAAGGGCAGACAGCTCTTCATAGGTAAGCTGATATGCGTTCTTGTTTACTCCGGTTGTTCTCTTGAGGTTTTTGTCATGAAGAAGAAAAACAACGCCGTCAGAAGAAAGCTGAACATCGACCTCGACATAATCCGCTCCGCTGTCTATGGCATAGCGGATACCATACATTGTGTTTTCAGGTGCAAATCTTGCACCGCCTCTATGGGCTGTTACAGTAGTACTTATAAGAATATCCTCCAGTATACGCGAGCCGTTCATAAAATACCCTGCAAGTGCAGTGATATCTGATATCATAACAAGGCAAACAAGAACAGCTGCAAAAATATTTTTTTTACTTCCGGTCAGGGGGACTTCTGCTTTTTTCAAGCTCTCTCTGCTCTCTCCCGTACTTGCTATACGATATGCCAGAGCGGTGTTCGACACCATTCCCACAGCACCTGCCAGAAAACTAAGAAAATAATATATACTATTCTCAAACGTGATAAGACGTGCAAACGCAGTATCCTGTCTGCACCAGAACCTGAGTATCACAGCCGCTGCAAGCACAAGCACAAGATAGACAAGAAAAAGCAGAAGACCTGATGCGGCATTGAGAACGGCAAAGCCTGCAGCCGTCTTTAAAATATTTTTTTTATCTGTTTTCTTTCCTGAAACAGTCCTTCCAAAGCTCTGTACCGCCGCTGCAGCCGCAAAAACCGCAAGTACTGCGCACAGTATGCCTATATATATATCCCTTGCCCCTCCGAAAAGAAACCTTATACAGTTCTCAAGAATATCTATCTTCTTGAACAGAACTACAGTCATCTGAAAATTAAACAGCGGAAAGACAAAGAGCATCTGCAGATATATCAGAAATCTTTTTTCCCGGCTTGTTTCTCTCATTCTGCAAAACCCGTCAAGGAACATTCCGTGTATAGTTGTTTTTCTTCCGCAGGAAAAGTTTTCACAGCACGACCATATACAGCATATCTCATAGTATGATATACATATAAAAACAAACAGCGCAAGTAATATCATACTTATCGTAAGCGGATTTTTCATAAGTGAAGCTATGTTTTTCGTTGTCAGATAAATAATCCCGACGTTATCGGTAGCAACACCCATAAGCTTTATTATAAGAGGAATAAACAGCAGAAAAGCAGAAGCCTTGAACACAAACTCAAAGCCTGCAAGAACAGGAAAATTTGCTTTTATCATTTTTCCGATATATCCGCCTGTCCTTTTCAAAAAAACCCCTCCCACACAGTTTTTTGAGTAAACGAAAAAAAATTTTTTCTGTCGTTTACTATCAGCCGATATGCACGAAGCTTTTGTAATCAACTCGGTGCAAAGCTATAAAAATAAGTTTATTATAGTGAATGCAAAAACATTTTCCACACTCACTATAATAGATTTTACACATAATATTCTGCATATTTTTCATTATATCATACAAATAAAACAAAATCAATCTCAAAAATCAAAGTGCTGTCAAAATATTTGCCATAAAAAATTAAACAGAATATTGTATGATAAGGCAGTTGTTTTATTTTCGATAATATGCTACAATAATATCGGGAGACATCTTTGCTTTGTATATATTATAACAAACAAATAACATACACCCAAAACAACGAAAGGAAAAAAGTAATATGAAGAAAATCCTCTTTGCAGCATCCGAGTGTGTGCCTTTTATAAAAACAGGCGGTCTTGCGGACGTTGTCGGAACACTTCCGAAGACTTTTGACAGAACAAAGTACGAAGCTGCTGTTATAATGCCGTACTATACTTTTATACCGCAGGAATACAGAAACAACTTTCAGTATATACATCATTTCTATATGGACTACGGCAAGAGAAAGGGCAACTTTCATGTAGGAATAATGAAATACGAGATCGACGGCATAACTTATTATTTTGTAGACAACGAATACTACTTCGGCGGAGACAGACCTTACTCCGATCCCAAGTTTGATATCGAACGCTTCACCTTCTTCTGCAAGGCGGTTCTTGCGATCATGCCTGTTATCAACTTCAAGCCGGACATCATCCACTGTCACGACTGGCAGGCAGCTCTGATACCTGTATTTCTTCGTTCCATATACGCAGAAAACCCATTCTACTTCGGAACAAAAACCATCATGACAATTCACAACCTGAAGTTCCAGGGAATCTGGGATATAAAAACCTTTGAGTATAACACTGACCTTCCGGGATATATGTTTACTCCGGACAAGCTCGAATTCAAAAAAGACGCTAACATGCTCAAGGGCGGCATGGTTTATGCTGACTATATAACAACAGTAAGCGAAACCTACGCAGGTGAGATTCAGGACAGCTACTACGGTGAAGGACTCGACGGACTTCTCAGAGCGAGAAACAACTCTCTGTGCGGAATCATAAACGGAATCGACTACAGTATCTACAGTCCGGAAAACGACGAGGAGATTTTCAAAAAATACTCCGTTTCAACCTTCCGCAAGGGAAAAGACACCAACAAGCTTGAGCTTCAGCGTGAGCTCGGTCTTCCTGTTGACAAGAACAAGTTTATGATAGCAATAATATCAAGACTTACAGACCAGAAGGGGCTTGATCTTATAAACTGGGTCATCGACAAAATCATCGATGACAACACTCAGCTTGTCGTTCTCGGTACAGGCGAACAGCGCTACGAAAACACCTTCAGACACTATCAGGAGATGCACCCTGACAGAGTATCGGCAAATATCTTCTTCTCTGAAAACCGTGCTCACAAGATATACGCAGCAGCAGACGCAATGCTTGTTCCGTCACGCTTCGAGCCGTGCGGTCTTACTCAGCTTATCGCATTAAAGTATGGTACTGTTCCGATAGTACGTGAAACAGGCGGTCTCAAGGACAGCGTAGAGCCGTACAACGAATACTACAACACCGGTACCGGCTTCTCGTTCTCCAACTACAACGCTGATGAAATGCTCGGCATCATAAACTATGCAAAGCACGTTTACTACGATATGCCAAAGGGCTGGTCGGATATTGTAAAACGCGGAATGAAAACAAACTTCTCATGGGACAGCTCTGCAAGAAAATACGAACAGCTTTACGACAAGGTACTTGGCTGGTAATCAGTCTGAGTTTTACAGTGAACGTCTGAACAAGTTTACCGCTTATTATAATTTTCAAAAAAACAGCTTTATCAGAACTTAAGCTCTGATAAAGCTGTTTTTATTTTTTATCGTTTATGTTTTCAGGCAGCAGTACTGTAAACCTTGTGCCTACGCCTACATAGCTTGATACCCTGAAGTAGCCCTTATGCCTGTCTACTATCCAGCCCGCAATGGAAAGTCCGAGACCCGTTCCGCCTGTTTTTCTGTTTCTTGCGTCATCAGCTCTGTAAAACCTCTCAAACACCTTCGGTATATCCTCGGACGGAATCCCTATACCGGTATCCTGCACTTCAAAAGCAGGTATACCGTCTTCTGTGATATACGCAGAGAGGGTTATGCTCTTTCCTTCAGGAGTATACTTTGCTGCGTTGTCAGTAAGTATTCTTGCCGCCTGCTTGAGCAGTGAATGATCTCCGTATGTTATCACTTCAGTCTCGCTTTTTTTAAGTTCAAAAACATGAGTCTTGTCTACCATTCTGTATTCGTCATATATTTCTCTCATCATTTCCGCAAGATCAGTCCTCTCAACAGTAAGACTGTTTTTTCCGTTATCTCCTCTTGCAAGGAACAGAAGCTGTTCGACAAGCCTGTTCATATTTTCCGACTCTGTTTTTATTGCAGTTATTGATTCGTCAAGGATTTTTTCATCCTCCTTGCCCCATCTGCTGAGCATATTTGCATATCCCTGTATAACAGATATAGGCGTTCTGAGCTCATGTGAAGCATCAGAAACAAATCTTGTCTGCTGTTCGTATGATTTTCTCATACGTTCTATAAGATTGTTTATTGCCGCCTCTATACCCTGAAGCTCTGTGTTTCCGGTAGATACCCTGCACTCTGTATCGTTTGCGTCAAGCTTTGAAAGCGCATCCTCAAGCGCATGAAAGCTGTCACCGTCAAAGCCGGCGCTGCTTATTATCTGGGTTTTTGCCGCAAGCTTGTTGAGCGGAGCAAGCTTGCCTCTTACACGTCTGCCGCCCTTAAGAAATCCCGACAGCACAAAATACAGTTCAGCCGAAAGCATAACCACAAGAATAATACCGGTTTCAAGAATCATCCCCTGCGCCGGAACTACTTCCGTCACTCCCGGAATCTCATAACAGAGGTTTTTCATAAAATCAACTGCGTCCTTAGCTGAATCGCACACAAATCTTCCTTTTAAAGAAATATAATGAAGCTCCTCAAAACTTGTCACACCCTTTGCTGCCGCCTCAGTCATAAAACGCCAGAGCTCTATTCTGAAGATGACAAATATAAAATCAAGCCATATAAAAACATATAGCAGCCTGAGATTGAAGTCTACAGATATCTTTCTGGCTATAGAGCTCATCTTTACCGTGCTTTTTTTGTTTTTTTTCATATACTCAATCCCTTATAACGTATCCGACGCCACGGACGGTCTGGATAAGCTTTATTCCGTAAACATCGTCTATCTTGCTCCTTATGTATCTTACATACACGTCAACTATATTTGTTTCACCCATATAGTCAAAGCCCCATACATCTTCAAGAAGAACCTCACGTGACAGAACGATGGACTTGTTTTCAAGCAGCTTTTTCAGAAGTCCGAACTCACGGTTTGTAAGCTCTATCTCGTTTCCGTCATACTTTACAGTATGAGAAGCGTCGTCAAGCGTAAGGAGTCCCGATGACAGAGTTGATGATACTGTATCAGCTTTTCTTTTTCTGAGCGCCGCTCTTATCCTCGCAAGAAGCTCCTCTATATCAAAGGGCTTTGTAATATAGTCGTCAGCTCCCGTATCAAGTCCGGAGACCTTATCCATAACAGAATCCCTTGCTGTAAGCAGTATGACCGGAACATCAGAGCTTTTTCTGAGTCTTCTGAGAACCTCTATGCCGTTAAGTCCCGGCAGCATTATATCAAGCAGCACAAGATCAAACCTTCCGCTCTCCGCAAGCTCAAGCCCCAGTCTTCCGTCAAAAACCTTTTCGGTTTCATATCCCTCATGCATAAGCTCAAGCTCTGTAAATCTTGCAAGCTTTTCTTCATCCTCAACTATAAGTATTTTCATAAACAATATATCCCCCTGAAAAAATAATTTGTACTGATCATAGTAAACACTGATTTATCCGGCGTTTACTATAACATTTTATCAGATACAAAAAAATATTTCAAGGGGAAATGATATCAGAAGCTGTGTTTGTCACCGTGAAAAATGTATAGTGAACATCAAAATATCTTTTTCGTTCAGTATATTATTTATTTTCATTTACATCAAAATCCTTGCTGTTTTTTCTGAAACGGAATTTTGCAAGAACACTGTTTACCTTTTCAAGTGACGGAGAATCTCCTGTAATACTGAAGCTCATGCCCTTGAAAAATGCGATAAGAATAACTATACCTATTATCTGCCATGCAGGTATAAGCAGAATAGCAATAATGATAAGCGGTACTTCACATTTTATCTCAGATCCTGATGAAACACACAGGTTATTGCTGCAGCCCTTTTCGATCATCACCCTGCACCATGCGAAAAATCTGCTCATGGCATCGCCGAAGGTATCACAGTTTTTTTCACATTCAGGCTCTGCATGATATTCATAGCTGTCGCTGCGTTTGGTAGTATAGCTTATACTTTCTTTTTTTCTGAGCTTTCCTTCCTTTTCAAGAGCGATAAGTGCGTCAAGCATATTCCAGTTAAGGCTTTCGAGAATCACCTTTGCCTCGTCGTATGTTACATCCGCTTTCTCTCTGAGCTCCTCGATCATTCTGATATTGTCCATAATACTGCATCCTTTCTTTTGTTATACGTTTTTCCTGGTTATTGTTTTTTGTAGCCTTCCCGGTTACTGTCTATATTGTACAGTATGTTTTTTAAAAAAAGATGCAGGAAAAATTAAAATAAAATTAGAAAACAATAAGCGGAAAATAATTTTTTGGGGTTTACTCTATAGTGAAGCAAAAAAATATTTTTTCGTTCAGTATAATTCTTCCTTGATTAAATTATCCGATTAAGCTATAATATTATAGTAAACTTTAAGGAAGCACTGATTAAGTCTGGCGTACATGATGCGCAGTCAGATTTTTCGTCAGACTGTATAAAAACGACGCAGGCATACTGTCGTATGTCAAGGAGTTTTTGTGCCGGATGGCGGAAAATATGCAAGCAGAATGTGCGTCAAGTCGAAGACGTGATTTAATCAGTGTTTTCTTAATTATAGCAAATGCAACCCGGCCCTGCACAGTCCGCTGACTGGCATACGGGCTGAAAGCTGACTTTATATATATAACGAAAGATGGAAAATCAAATGGAAAAAAATACACTTATATCATGCCGTAACGTCACCATGAACTACGAAAAAAAGACTGCTGTGGAAGATGTAAGCTTTGATATATGCAAGGGAGACTATCTCTGCATAGTCGGCGAAAACGGCTCAGGAAAAAGCACGCTTATGAAGGGGCTTCTCGGACTTATGAAAATAACCTCGGGAAGCATCGACTACAAGGGAATAAAGCAGAACGAAATAGGCTACCTGCCTCAGCAGACTGTAGTACAGCGTGACTTTCCTGCAAGCGTCTACGAGGTAGTTCTGTCAGGCTGTCTTAACCAGAACGGTATACGCCCCTTTTTCTCTCACAAGCAAAAAGAAAAAGCGCTCAAAAACATGCAGCTTCTCGGCATATCGGATATTGCAAAAAAAACATACCGTGATCTGTCAGGCGGACAGCAGCAGAGAGTACTGCTCGCAAGAGCGCTTTGCGCAACAAGATGCCTGCTTATACTCGATGAGCCTGTTACAGGACTTGACCCTGTTGTTACTGCCGAAATGTATAGCATAATAAAACACCTGAACAGCCACGGAATAACCGTAATAATGGTATCGCATGACATACCGGGCGCAGTAAAATACGGCACACATATACTGCACATGGGAAAAACCCTGCAGTTCTTCGGTGCCGTTGAAGAATACATGAAAACAGATATCTATCTGAAAATGACCGGCAGCACAAACAACTGACGGACATTTTTCAGAAGTTTTAGTGAACAAAAAATATTTTTTCCGTTCACTATACTTCATATCTCTATTATCTTAACATCAAAAACCATTCTGCCTAACTTAAGTACCGAACCGGTGAACAGCTTTGTTTCACCGGTTATTTTTTCACCATCAACAAACGTATGGTTAAGTGACTCCAGATCCTCAACATACACTCCGTCGCTGCGTGAAAAGATACGGCAGTGCCGCTTAGAAACACTTCTTTCGTTCTTTATTACAAAATCAGACACAGACTCGTTTCGTCCTAAGACAGCTTCTTTTTCAGATGAGAGCTCTATGACATTTTCGGGATTTCCCGACTCTGTAAGAACTATCCTGTACACTCCGCTTTCCTTGAAAAGCAGTCTGGTGGAGGCTGATGTTATCACTGTATCCGAATTCTGATTTTTTTCTGCAAGAGGAACGGTGTAATGAGGAGCAGGCTTTTCTTCAGAAACAGACTCAGTTGTTTTGTTTTTTCTAAGTACAAAAACAAGTGCCGCTGCAAGACCACAAGCTGCAAGAGAAACCATGACCGCAAGCTTTTTCATATCACCAAGAGATTTTTTATGAACCTCATCTCTGTGATCTCCGGTATCGATTGTCTCTTCAAGAGAGGCAAAAACACCGCCGCCTTCAAGTGCAAGACAAACACGCTTCTGTCCGCCCTTTCCGACAAGCTCATCGGAAAGGGTCGTTTTCATAAAGAAAATATCTGAAAAATCGTTTATAAGCTCTGGTATCGTTTTATAATCCGCTCCGACCGGACAAATATAATATCCGCCAAAGCAAGGAAGTGAAGTAAGCTTTTCATCCATAAGCGCAGTTCCCTTGCTGTCGATAACAACAAAATACACCGGACACATCCGGCTGTCCTCAGCATAATCAAGCTCTGATGAGTTTATGGTTTCCGCATCTGTAAAAACCACAAGTCTTTCAAACACTCCCTCATCGTATGAAAGATTTTCTGCAAAATACTCCTCGGCAGCCTGAGCGTCATCCTCCGGAACGGTGTCCTCCGAAAGCGCCTCTGCCGCTTCAAAAAGCTGCATCTGATTTTTTATAACCTCTGACTCTTCCGTGACCTTATCACCTGACAAAGACAGAAGAGCGAAGCTTTCGTTTGCCGATGAATCCGAAAGGATACCTCTTAAAACATCAAGAAACGGCTGATAACAGCGCTCATCACCGGTAACTGAGCTGTGCACGGCAAAAAGTGTTTTTATATGATCTCCTTCATCGAGTCTTCTGAAAACATCAGCCTCAGCTTTGTTTCCGTCTACTGTAAGGGCAGATATCTCCATGCTTTCACCGGGAACCCTGATATACATACCGAGCTCTTTTTCAGAATAAAAGCTTTTAAGAACACGGCAATCCTCAGCAGCTTCTGCACCTGAAGCACCACTGCAGCAAAGCAAAGCTGCGACCACAAACGCTATTATTTTTTTCATTGTTTTTCCCCCGCCATATCCTTTAAAACCATACCTCCGAGACGCTCGTCATGACAGAGAGTATGCCCGTATAATAAGCCTCCCTGAGCCGGTGTCAGGGATTTTTCAACAGTTACGTTCCCGCTTGTTAGAAAAAGCTTTTTTCTTATCATAAGCTTCACGCTTTCTTCTGCCTGTTCATACCTGTCCGCAGCATACAGCAGAGACGTTCTTATATCCTCTGTGAGCTTTACAGCTTCCCTGAGAAGCTCTGCTGCCGCGGTGACCTTCTGTCTCTCAGTGCTTTTTTCCGGAAGCTCTGACTCTATTCTTACGGCAAGCTCAAGATCGCCCATAAGTGCCTCTGAAAATCTGTCCAGTCCGGAAACAAGCTCATCCGAATCCAGACTCAAAAAAGAAATTTTATTCATGCTTCACCTTCTTAGTCAAACGAAAAATCACTCAGTTTATTTTCGTTCTGTTTTGTACCGGACTTTTCGAGAGTTTCCCTGAAGCCCGCTATGACCTTGCCGATATATTCTGCCGCTTCATCAAGAGAGCTGCAGAAAAGCTCTGAACTCTCCGAGCTCCAGCATTCTCTGAGCTCCTCGTTTATCAGCGATATTTTTCTGAGAAGCTGCTCATATTTTTCATATCCTGTCATATATTTTCTCCGATCCTGTGTATGATCTGATTCTCTGTCTGCTCATATCCTGCATGTATGTGTGTGAGCAGCTCTGCGTATCCGCTTATTATTTTCCCGCATTCAAGAAGCTTCTCCCTGCACAGCGTGCCTTGTCCGTCACCATCTGTGATATCACAGGCAAGGGATAGCCATTCGTTTTCTATGCTTTTAAGCTTTTCTGCTGCGTGCAGTATTTTATCAGGAAAAACCAACATGTTTTTCATAGCTTTTTACTCCTGTCTCTCTGCTTTTTTTATATTGTCAGATGCCTCTGAAAGCTTCATATGTATTTTTCCGGTCTTTTCAAGAAGCAGCTCTGCCGCCTGAGAACTCCAGACCTCTGAAAAAAGCTCTCTTAGGTTCTTTAACTCTGCAATACGTTCGTCTATGTTTTCGTAAAGTGTACATAGTCTCTTATCCATATCAATACGCCCCCTATATAATCATCAGTCTGCTTCCGCTTGTTATTCCGTATTCGTCAAGCGTTATATCCTCTGCAAGAGGAAGCTCTGACTCATCGCAGAAAAGCTCTGCAGAGCCAATATCCGAAAACAGCATATCCATACGTTCATAGTTTATTATTTCGGCAGCTATCTTCTTCAGCGCACTGCCTGCAGTCATACCTGCTTCAAGAACAAAGTCATATGTTCTGGACGTTGCAGGACATACTACCTCAGCTAAGATCTTTTTATTTTCCATAGCTAAACTCCCTTATAAACCGGCAGAGTCCGCCTGCTTCCACCGTACCGTTACTGCCTCTCATCACTGAAAAAACGCTGTTTCCAAGTCCGTCTGCCATATCCTCAAGGTCTTCTTTTATAAAGGGCGTGATTATATATTCAGAGGGTGATATATCTCCTGACGCAACCCTGAGAACCAGCTCCTCCGAACAGTAAAGCCATACACTTACTGATTCGTCTGAAAGCATAAGCTCTGAGCTGTAGAATTTTTTTATAAGAAAGGCTATATGACTGTCGGGAATTATTTCTTCGTTTATTATTGTCGCAAAGCCTTTTTCGTGAAGTGCCTGTGCTATTTTTCTGTGCTCCTCCCTGTCAATATACACATCGGCAAATTTTTGTTCGAGCTTATTTACATCGCCGAACAGATCAAGCAGAAAAATAAGCTCTTTCTTTTTCAGTCTGTATGAAAAATCCATCAGAAACAGTTCTCCTTCAAAGTGTTTTTAAAATATTCCTTAAGCTCTGCTCCGTATTTTCTCGAAAAATACAGCACAGAATCATCAGTAAGCCGGATCGTTTTTTCCTTATAATTTACAAGTCTTACATAGTTTGTGTTTACCACATAGCTTTTGTGTATTCTTACAAAGCAATCAGGAGTTGATCTCATTACAGATTCCAGACTGTCACAGAACTCAAAGATCTGAGAGCGTGTGTGAAGCTTTATTTTTTTGTTCTGTACTTCTATCAGAATAATATCCTTATAGGCTGTCTTATACTCCGCTCCCCGTATTCTGAAAATACACTCATCTCTTACAGACGTTCTGCATGAACGTGCATGATCCTCATATACCTCGTCTATTATTTTTCCGATACGCCCGTCATCAGTGCTTCCGATAAGAATACCCGAAGGTCTGACAGACGGTGTTACTGATTCAAGAAGCTGTTCCGGCGAGCTTAAAACAAGAACTATATAGCTATGATCGTTTGCGTCGTATATTTTTCCTGCTGTTCCTTCAAGCTTATCGTGTTTTTCAAGCATGTACAATGCCGGAGCTTCAAAATCATCAAGCATACTCACAAGCTTCTGAGTATCGTCGAAAAAATCATTTTTGTCTATACTCTTTTCTGTTTCATCTATGTGAGACATACATTTCCGGTTAAGCACCTCTGCCTCATGAGAATCCTTGTTATATACAAACAAACTTAACATTTTTTTACACCCCTGTTCCGTAAGACTCAAAGAGTCTGTATGCTCTGGTGTTCTGATAACTGTTTTCTGAGCTGACTCCGGAAATAAACTGTACACCGTGGCCATCTCCTTTTTCGAAAAACACTTCAGTTATCGCACTCATATCCTCTTTGTACTTTTCATCATATATGCATCTGCAAAAATCATCAAAGCCGCATATTATAACGGCTGTATCAAAGCCCTCAAAAACCGTCGCTGCCTTCCGCTCTTCCTTTCGCTTCGTAAAAATACTTTTAAGCCTGAAAAGAAGCTCATAAAGTCCGTCAAGACCGTAAAAATACACCGCACTGTCATCACAGTCTGTCATCTGTTTTTTACTCCATACAAAAACATTTCTTTTTACGGAAATATCTTTTATAAGAAGCTCGTATCCGTCTGCCGGAAAATCAGCAAGCAGTGTGCAGTAACCTTCATAAGACTTTTCTACGGAAGATACGTCTGATTCTTTTCTGCAGAATCTGCTTTTTATTTTTTCAAATCTTTCCGACAGAAGCTTCTGTCTTTCCTTTCCCGAAGCGGCTGTTACAACTGCTGTCTGAAACTCAAGCACTCTGCCGCCTTCTTTTATGAAGCCTCTTCCGGCGCAGGAAGATATATCAAATCCCGGGCGTATTCCGAGAAGCTCGGTATAACTTGTACGGTCAGGCAGCCTTAGCGGTATGACTGTGCGGAAGCTCTGCCTTGTACGTATTCTCATATCCGATGCCTGCTTTATCGTTACAGCTATATATACTCCATACTTTGAAGCTTCACTTGCTATTCTTGTAAAATCCTCCTCAAGAGACGGATATGTCTCTCTGAAAATATAATATCCGTCAACAAATATCACATAAGCCGGAAGTCCTCCGTCATAAGCTCTGTATTCTGAAAAATCAGCCGCATCAGCTTCGGAAAATATATTCTTTCTTTTTTGTACTTCGTAAAGTATTTTTTCTAAAAATACTTTTGTTTCGTTAAGAGAAGGCGACGACAAAATCTCATCACACTGAGGAAGTTTGCTGTAAACCGAAAACAGACCTCCTGAAAAATCAAGTACAGAAAACCTGAATGCGTCCGGCGGATATTTTTCTGCAAGCGAACAGAGAATAGTGCTCATAAGTGTAGTTTTTCCGCTTCCTGCCTCTCCTGCTATAAGAATACCACCGGTTTCATAAAGATCATACCTGACAGCATATACCGAACGGTTTTCCGGATCATCCGCAAGACCTATGGTAAACTTCATTTTATTTTCAGAGTCATCTTCAGAACCTGCTTCCGTCACTGAAAGCATTACCTCCTCCGGAAGCGGATCAGGCCAGAGCTTTGCTGACTTGCAGATACCGTTTTTCTCACAGACCTCAGAAATATATGAAACTACGGCTTCAAGCTGACTTGAACCGCTTGTGTTTTTTTCACAAGTCTTAAGCACAGACGGTGATGCGTCCTCTTTTATGATACTCGCTTCACCTCTGTCTGCATCAGGTTCATATGCCGCACCTGAGTACCCGGTCTGCACAAGCTCAAAAATCTCATCGTTTCCTATCTGTACATAAGCTCTGCCGGTAACAGTTATATCTGCGGCCTCCGTACGGTGCAGCATTCCCAGACTGTCTGACTTATCCTGTACCCTGAGACACAGTCTGAATCTTGAGTTGCTCCATATCTCATCATCAACAACTCCTGACGGCTTCTGTGTAGCAAGTATAAGATGAAGTCCGAGACTTCTTCCTACTCGTGCTGTACTGACAAGCTGACTTATAAACTCAGGCTGTTCTTTTTTCAGTTCCGCAAACTCATCACAGATTATTATGATGTGCGGCATGCCTTCATCTGTTTTTCCGTCTCTGAAAAACTGCATATATGTATCTATATGACTTATATTAAGCTCACTGAAAAGCTTCTGTCTTCTTGTTATCTCACTTCTTATCGCAGCAAGTGCTCTGCCTGCAAGATTTCCTCCTCCTGAAAGATTTGTGAGAACTCCTGCAGTATGCGGAAGACTCTCAAACAAACCTGACATTCCGCCGCCCTTATAGTCTATAAGAACAAAAGAGATCTCGTCGGGATGATAGTTAAGTGCAAGCGAAAGAATAAGAGTGCAGAGCATTTCGGATTTTCCTGAACCGGTAGTTCCTGCAGCAAGCCCGTGAGGTCCGTGCTTTTTTTCATGTATATCAAGATAAAAAGCCTTGTTGTCCCTGCCGCAGCCTATACAGCCCCTGATACCGTCTGAAGCTTTGTTTATCTTGTAGTTTTTCAGTATGTTTATTTCTTCGGTACGCTTTACTCCGAGCATACTGAGAAAGCTAAGCTTATCAGGAAGAGGTCTCTCTGTATGCTCATCTGCACTGAGAGCCGCTCTCCTTCGTGCATATCTCATTACCGTCTCGTCTGAAACAAGATCCGTACTGTCAGCGGATAACAGCTGTGTGTGGTTTTTTCCGATCACACGGAGCTTTTCGTTCTCTTCATCTGTCTTTACAAACAGAAACGTTGCGCCGAGCTCTTCACCGGAACGTATATAACGGTTTATCGGTTCGTTCACAAACATATTTTCTGACGAACAGAATACAATGTAGTGTGGATAAAAGCTGTCAGTAAAACCGCTCTGCCTTTTTTCGTTTCTTTTCCGTAAAACATCCGTCAGAGTAAAAAGAACGTTTTTTACTGATGACTCATCACAAGCCATATATCTTGAGCTTTTGTCCTCCGAAAAAATATGAGGAAGCCACTTTACAAATCCGAGACGCTCTTTATCAGCAGCCGAAAAGAAGCACACAAGCTTTACATCAGATGAAGGACAGTATGATGACAGCTGTACGAAAATACCGGACAATGCCGCATAGATATTATTTTTCTTACCGACCAGATAATATGTTTTTTCTGCCCTCAGATCAAGAACAAGAGGAACGTTATCTATCACCGAATATTTTTCGTAAAGCGCACGTGATCTTTTGTCAGTACTGTCAGAAAGCTCTATGAACCTTCCAAAATCAACAGCTCCTGTTCCTATTCTGACCTTAAGAAAATCAGCACTTAATCTGTCATATACTGAAAGCCCGTTTTTTTCATAAAGCTTTGCCGCAGAATCAGCGCTTATATATTTTCCGGAAAGTATTTTTCTGTACTGCTCCTGCTTTTCTGACAGCTTCTTTTCGTAATCCTCATGGTATTTCTGAAGAAGAAGCCTGCTTGTTTTTTCTGTACGTCTGCACTCAAGCGAGTTCTGAAAACGCTGTATCCCGTACATAGCAGCACTAAGAACAGCAGTTGTTCCGACAAAAGTCAGAGCCATTGCCGGAATAGTCATGGAAACTATCAGACCTGCCGAAGCAGAAAGAACAGCCGATGCCGGAACAGAAACTCCATACACACCATGCGGATCAGTTTTTATGATATTTGTTTTTTCACAGTCCGGGGCACGGTCTATTATAACAGGCGTAAAAGCTTCAGAAGAACCATAGCAGACAGGAATTATATTTTCTGTATCCTCAGTTTTTTTATGAGAGCTCTGTGCCCTTTTCAGAGGATCTGCTTTTTCAAGTGAAACCTCTGTAGCGTTCAGGTTGTTTACAGCAACCGTCCTGCCAAGAAAGATTATTTTTGTTCCGAAAACATAGATAGAATCAAACATCCTGAGCTTTGTTCCACCGTTTGCTCTGACTCCGTTTATATATATTCCGTTTTTACTGTAGTCGGTAATAACAAAGCCGTCATCTGTAAGAGAGATTTCGGCATGCCTGCGGCTGACAAGCTCATTTTTTACTGATATATGTGAATCCGGGCTGTTTCCGATGACTGTGTTTTGTGACAGCTTGTACTTTCTGAAGGTACAGCTGTTACTGTTAAGCTCTGACACAAGAACTGCAGCGCATATCGATGTCTTCTTGATAAATACTTCTATAGTCTTTCCGTTCTCAAGTATCTGTGTATCAGCTGAAGAAAGTGCGGTATACTCGTTTGATATTATACGCCACACACCATCGATCACTTCAAGCTCAATATAACAATGTTCCCTGCCTGTTTCGTCAGAGATATCAATCTTATGTATAATATTGTCTTCCGAAGGAAGAGTATGCTCTTTTATTTTGTCTTTAAAGTTTATATATAGTGTAAACATTATGTCCGCCTGTCTAAAAAATATTTTTCTCATAACCGGATTTTTTCCCACAATACTCCAGATAAAATTATATCATAAAGTATTATTTTTTTCAATAAAACCAAAGCTTTTGGTGTTTTTACTTTTTTTATCTTATTTTTCGGATAAAACTATACACTTTATACACACCCAAAATCTGACTTGACATAAAATGCACAAAAAGCTATTGCATTTCATCAAAAAATATAGTATAATTATAATATTATTATACTGAACGGCAGATAAATCTATCGTTCATCATAGCTTATAAATATTTACTTAATCCACAGATTAAAAGGAATGAAACACTATGAAAATTGATTTACATTGTCATACAACACTATCTGATGGCTCTCTCGGTATAGAAGAAGTCATTACTCAGGCAAAAAGAACAGGAATAGATGTTCTCTCTATCACAGATCATGATACGCTTGCATCATTTTCAAGAGCACAGGTACTCGGCGAAAGATACGGCGTAAAAATAATCCAGGGTGTAGAGATGTCCGCCTGGGACAAAGAAAGAAACCGCAAGGTACATATTCTCTGCTATGCTCCAAAGAAGCCTGACAGACTTGAGGGTCTCTGTCTCAAATGCTGCGAGATAAGAAAATCCTGCTCCAAAGAAATGATAGAAAAGGTACGTGAGCTTTATCCTATCACAGAAGAAAGCGTACTGAAGCATTCAACAGGAAGCAAGAGTATCTTCAAGCAGCACATAATGAGAGCTCTCATAGACTACGGATACGCACTCGAGTTCTACGGAAAGCTTAATGATGAGCTTTTTAATCTCCAGAACGGAACCTGTCTTGTTGAGCGTGAGTATCCTGATGTAAAGTTTGTTCTCGAGCTTATCAAGGCGGCAAGAGGAGTTTCGGTAATGGCTCACCCGGCTCAGTACGATAACCTTGAGCTTCTTGAAGAGCTTGCAGCAAACGGAAAGATAGACGGAGTCGAAGTATATCACTATACAGCAGATGAAGAAACCAGAAACCGCATGCTCGAAATAGCACAGAAGTACAACCTCATCGTTACAGGAGGCTCTGACTTCCACGGACTCTACAACGCACAGCCATCCCACTTAGGCAGCAACACAACAACAAAGGAAAACCTCGACAGGATAATCAGACTTTCAAACAAACGAGGCACAGAAAACTAAAAAGGAGTAATTAAAAATGAACGTAAACTACACACCCAGAGGCGTATGCTCAAGAAACATATCGTTTGATATAGAAGACGGAAAAATCAAAAACGTAAAATTTCTCGGCGGCTGTAACGGAAATCTTCAAGGCATATCAAAGCTTGTTGAAGGAATGACAGCTGAAGAGGTTGTAAAAAAGCTTGAAAACATAAACTGCAACGGCAAAGGCACATCGTGCCCTGACCAGCTTGCACAGGCTATAAAGGCGAATATCTGAAAAATATAAAACATCTCCCTGTATTTTTATAAATAACAGGGAGATGTTTTTATATATTCATGCAATCAATAATGTTTTTTAATTTTTCTTCTTATCACGCATAACCATAACAGAAATCATGCAGCCGCTTATCATAAGAATTACAAAATAAACTGCTGTAAGATCGTTATGTCCTGTAGCAGGTGAAGAAGCAACTGTACTGCTATTAGTTGTAGTTGTTGTTGTGGTGGTGGTGCTTTCTGAAGAAACTGTCGCAGCAGAGGTTGTTGTAACTTCTTCAGGCTTTTCAGTAATCTCAGGAACTGCCTTTCCGTCAACGATAGTTATTCTGCCGCTTCCGTTCAGTCTGCCGTAATCTACAGAGAAGCCTGAGTACTTTTTCATAAGAGGAGAATTATCTGCTTCTACTGTCTTGTTCTCAAATCCTTCTATATAATTTGCAAGAACCATATAGTCCTCCATAACATAATCAAGAACATTAACCGCACCGCTTAACATTGAATAGCCATCGCCAAGATTACGAAGTGTATAGTTATAACCGGCAAGATTATACTCTGCCTTCAGATCCAGCTCATTCCAGCTGTTGGTTTCCTTGTTATAAACCATAACATCAAAAACACGATAAACCGAGGGACCTCCGACCCATAAGTCCATATCGCCCTTCTGAATAGTATTCGGAACAGAAGTATCTATCTTATATTTGATTCCCGATACGTGAAGGAAGCTTCCTGCTTCTGATACACCGGCATTCTGTGCTCCCCACTCGAGCATATCGAGAATCTGCTGTCCTGAAACTTTCTGCAGACATGCCACGTTTCCGAACGGATGTATATCCTTGCATGTCTTGTAGCTGATATCTCCTGTAATCGCTTTGTTACGGATTCCTCCGCCATTCATAACAGCAACATCAACATCAAGATCCATATTATCAAAAAGATAATAAAGTGCATCTGCTGCAAAGTCTCCTGTATTTGTTTCTTCAGATCTTACCAGTCGTTTACCGTCAGCATCATAGTTATCAAACGTTACAGAAGCCTTTCCTATGGTCTTGCCGAGCTTTTCTTCAATTTCACTTATCCAGTCATCTTTTATTTTTCTGACAGCTTCCTGTGAAATCACCTCAGTGCCGTCATAAAGTGATGAAGACAGAGTCTGTTTTTCTTTATCATATTCAATAAAATCAGTTTCTATATTCCCTGTTTCAGAATCAATAACCATCATTCCTATACGCTTGAAGTATTCACCGGTCTGGGTAAGTACAACATCTTTTCCGTCCTTGTCGGATATTTTCTCTCCCTTTATTGTACTGTGAGAATGTCCGTCAATAAAAGCGTCAAGTCCGCTTACTGCCGAAATAGTTTCCTTGCTTGTCCACGGTGAGGATGAAGAATCAGTTCCGAGATGCCCTAAAGCAATAATAGTTGTTGCACCTTCTGCCTCTGCAGAATCAATGGCATCCTGAAGATCCCTTCTTAGTGCTGCACCATCATCTCCTCCCGAAATATTATATATAAGCCTTCCGTTTTCATCCTGAAAATATGCGGGAGTTGATTTTGAAAATGTTTCTGGTGTTGTTATTCCGACAAACGCTACCTTCTCGTCTCCGCAATCAAAAAGTGTATAGCTGTCAAGTACATTTTCGCCTCGCACACCGTCTGATTCTTTATAAAAATTGCAGGACACGTACTCAAACTCAGCATGCTCTATAGCGTTAAGACAGCCTGACATATTGTAGTCAAACTCATGATTTCCGAGTGTTGCAGCGTCATAATCCGCCTCATTCATCATTCTGATAATGCTCTCACCCTTATCCATAGCACCATAAGCAGTACCCTGAATATGGTCACCTGCATCTGCAAGAAGCACATACTTGTACTTTGTCTGCAGATCGTCCTTGATCGCAGCAACCACATCATAGCTCAGAGCTCCGTCAATGTAGGTATGTACATCGTTGGTATACAAAACAACAATGTCATCCGATAACTCACTGTCAGCCGCCATTACGCCGAACGTCTGACAGGTTGTCATAATCCCGAAAGATGTAACAACACCTATCAGCTTCCTCAATAGATTTTTTTTCATTACTGTACTCTCCTCTTAAGTTTTTTATGCATGAATCTTTACAGAATTCAACAATATATTATTCGACATTTTCATTACAAAATAAATATTAAAATAATATTTTTTTGTTTTTATACAAACAAGCTGACCTCTGTTATGAAGTCAGCTTGTTGTTTTATTTTATAGTTTTATGAAAAAACAAATCAGATCTTAACCCTGCTTCTTAGAATCAATATCTGCAAGAGCGTCTTTTCTTGAAAGGTTGATTCTGCCCTGGCTGTCTATTTCCATAACCTTTACAACGATCTCATCGCCGATGGAAACAACGTCCTCTACCTTCTCTACTCTTGACTTGTCAAGCTTGGAGATGTGAACAAGACCATCCTTGCCCGGAGCTATCTCAACAAATGCTCCGAACTGCATTATTCTTACAACCTTACCCTTGTAGATAGCGCCTACCTCCGGGTCATGTGCAATAGTGTTTACTATCTGAAGAGCCTTGTTTGCCTTTTCAAAATCAATTCCTGAAATAAATACTGAACCATCTTCAGAAATATCGATCTTAACTTCGCATTCAGCAGAAATCTTCTGAATAACCTTACCGCCCTGACCGATTACTTCACGGATCTTGTCTACAGGAATCTTTGTCTGAAGCATCTTAGGAGCGTATTCATTTACATGTGGTCTTGGCTCCGGAATAGCCTTGAGCATGATCTCGTCGAGAATATACAGACGAGCCTTTCTTGTCTTTTCAAAAGCCTCTCTGATGATAGGCATTGTAAGACCATCAACCTTGATATCAACCTGGATAGCAGTAATACCGTTGTGTGTACCGCCTACCTTGAAGTCCATATCGCCGAAGAAGTCTTCAAGGCCCTGGATATCAACCATTGTCATAAAGTCATCTGAATCAGGCTTTGTGATAAGACCGCATGAGATACCGGCTACAGGAGCCTTGAGCGGAACACCTGCATCCATAAGTGCGAGTGTTGAACCACAGATAGAACCCTGTGATGTTGAACCGTTTGAAGAAAGAACTTCAGAAACGAGTCTTAAAGCATAAGGGAATTCTTCTACTGAAGGAATAACAGGCTCAAGTGCTCTCTCTGCAAGCGCACCGTGACCGATTTCACGTCTTCCCGGACCTCTGCTCGGCTTTGTTTCACCTACAGAGTATGAAGGGAAGTTATAGTGATGCATATATCTCTTTGACTCTTCTTCGTCAAGACCGTCTATCTTCTGTGAGTCGCTTACAGGACCAAGTGTTGCTATAGTAAGCACCTGTGTCTGACCTCTTGTAAAGAGACCTGAACCGTGTACTCTCGGGAGAAGACCTACTTCTGCGTTAAGCGGTCTTATCTCGTCGATTCCTCTGCCGTCAACACGCTTGCCCTCGTAGAGCCAGTTTCTGACTATCTTCTTCTGAAGCTTGTAGATGCATTCATCTATCATAGCTATCTGCTCAGGATAAGCCTCGTCAAACTTTTCGTGGATCTCATCCTTGATAGGCTGAAGTCTTTCTTCACGGATGTTCTTGTCGTCTGTATCAAGAGCAACCTTTACCTTTTCTTCAGCAAGCTCTGCTATAGCTTCGAAAAGATCGTGGTCAACCTCCATTGACTCAAACTCGAACTTCTTCTTGCCTATCTGTTTCTGGATATCGCTTATAAACGAAACTATCTTCTTGATCTCTGAGTGACCGTATTCTATAGCCTCAAGCATCTTCTCATCAGGTACTTCGTTTGCTCCTGCTTCGATCATTACGATCTTGTCCATAGATGCAGCTACTGTAAGGTTAAGATCGTTCTTTGCCCTTTGTTCAAGTGTCGGGTTAAGAACAAGCTCACCGTCAACAAGTCCTACGCTTACACCGGCAACCGGTCCGTTCCATGGAATATCAGAAATAGATATAGCGATAGAAGCTGCTATCATACCTGTTATTTCAGGTGAGTTATCAGGTTCAACTGCAAGAACAGTCATAACAACTGATACATCGTTTCTCATATCCTTAGGGAAAAGAGGTCTGATAGGACGGTCAACTACTCTTGATGTGAGTATTGCCTTTTCTGTCGGTTTTCCTTCTCTCTTTGTAAATGAACCCGGAATCTTGCCTACTGAATAGAGTCTTTCTTCGTAATCAACTGAAAGTGGGAAAAAGTCAACGCCCTCTCTTGGCTTAACGCTTGCAGTAACGTTTGCCATAACAACTGTTTCACCATATCTTACCCAACATGAGCCGTTTGACAGTCCGCAGGTTTTTCCTGTTTCTACAACAAGCGGTCTGCCTGCAAATGTAGTTTCAAACTTTCTGTAATTTTCAAACATAATTTTTCCGCCTCCATAAAAATATTTTTTTGCTAAGGCAGTATATTCAGCAATAAACACAACATCCGCCGATATTATGTGATATTTCCGGATACTCTGTTTAATGCTAAATGAGTACTGCCTTATAGTTTTTAAAAAATGTCAAAAAGGCAGAAAGGATTACTCCAAACTGCCTTTTCAATATTACTTACGTAATCCGAGCTTGCTTATTATTGCACGGTATCTTTCGATATCTTTCTTCATAAGGTAGTTAAGAAGGTTACGTCTGTGACCAACCATCTTTAAAAGACCACGTCTTGAGTGATGATCCTTCTTGTGAACCTTAAGATGTTCGTTGAGATCGTTGATTCTCTTTGTGAGGATTGCGATCTGAACTTCAGGAGAACCTGTATCTGTCTCATGAGTTCTGTTAGCCTCGATAACGGCTGTTTTTTCTTCCTTTAATAACATTGTTTTCACCTCTTTTTAAAAAACTCAGTGCCGTAACATAGAATAAGGCAGGTAAAACTCCTGTAAATCAGGCATACTCCATATCCCAAGTAAACGGTACGTCTAATATTATAGCACAGAAGTAATTAAATGTAAAGAGTTTTTACGAAATTATTTTTCCGTTTTTTATTTATAGTGAAAGCCGGATTTATTTTTTCGTTCACTATATAACTCAAATACTTATTGCGATTCGTTAATATACAGCCTGATCATATTTTCCATCTTTTCAACTGCTTCATCAACTGAAATGTCTGTTTCGAAGTATTCATTAACAGACTCTTCAACAATACTATCGAGCATAGGATTTATTGTATATATAACCGAAGCGTTCATGATTATATTCCTGAGCTCATTTACAAATTCGATTTCGTTATTGGATTTCATAAAGTTTATCTCTTCATCAAAAGCTTCTGTTTCAAGAGAAAATGACGAAGCAGTCGGCGTTGACGCTATTTTCTTTATAAAATCCATGCACTCCTTTTTAGACGCACTGTTTTTTGAAACTGAAAATATATAACCCGAGGCTATATATGAAACCCCTGCCTCCGATGAAGGAAATCCGCATATATGATATTCTTTCCCATCTTCAGTATTAAGAAAATCCGGTCCGATTAAATTTTCAACCAATAAATCATTATACCAGACTTCATCATCAGGTTCGTAAGCATATTCTTTGATTGTCTGAATTATTTCCTTGAATTCATCTGAATTAAAATCCGGATCTGTGTTTTCATAGTTTGCAGACACAAGCGAACGCATGTAATCACAGCACCACAAAACAGAACGTCTGTCATCTATAATATCTTTGTTCTTCACCAAATCAAGATATTCCTTATAACTCCAGTCTGCATCAATCTTATCACTGCATGTAAGTAGTGTATTAATTCTGAAGCCTGCCGGAACCCTGTAAATATAGTCACCCGGATTAAAAGCGTCAATGATATTGTCAAGATACTCCTTATCCTGATCATATATTTCCGCTTTGTCAAACTTTGCAAAATAATCCATTTTTTCAAGATATGTAATATCTGTGCAGGAGTCAGTTACTATAATATCAGGCGAGTTTCCACTTATGATATCCTGATTTAATTTTGAATAATCTATTTGTCCGCTGTCTTTGTTTATGTATTCTACAATTCTTACAGCATACTCTGAAGAATCATCACTACATAATACAGGATACAAATTTTCAAAAGTCAAATTGGCAAAAACAATTTCCGGCTTCAAAGTGCTGTCTCCTGATTTTTCTATAAGCCTGTATATTTTGTTCTCAGTCACGAACAAATATGTGCCATCAGTAGTATTTTTAATTCCAAGCAGCGCAGAATCATTGTTGATATCAGCAAGATCAACTATCGGCTTATGCTTTTTTTCTTCAATATCATACCCTAAAATATATCCGTTTACCTGAACGTAAAACAGATATTTTTCATCGCCGGAATAGTATATCTGAGCATTTTTCAAATATGAATCTTCTTTTATTTCAGTTGTATTTTCAAACTTTCCGTTTTCTGAATTTATTGTACTGAAACAATACCTGTCATTGACCTTATAAATAATTGAAGGACTATATCCTGATAATAATAAATTTTCGGTATTATAATCCTTCTGTCCGCATTTGAATTTCAGACTGCCGTACGGAGCGTATATCTCTGCTTTGCCGGATGCGCTTACTCCCCAGAATAGACCGTCACGATATGTAAGAGGCAGCTCTCCATCATAATCATAAAACTCTGTTTCGGTGTCATCTGTAATATTTCTTACTATATACTGCCCTTCATCATTCCAGTAATACTCATAGTCATAAAATAAATTATCAGACCGGACGAAATTACATTCATCACTGATTGTAAAATCTACAGTCATGTGACTGCTGTTTTTAACAGTATACGCAAAGCTTTCATCATCACAATAAAGAATTTCATAAGTTTTATTTTCTTCAGTCTGTATTTCAGTTACTGATTCTGATTGACCGGAGAATATATTGTATATAACAACCTTCTTATCTGAGGCTGCATAAACAGAATCCTTTTTTCCCGAAGGAAAGAACCTTACTTTTCCCTCAAACTCTTTTATGTCTGAAGTAGTTATCATTTCACCATCAGAAACTTCAAAATAAGTTGTATCGGTTTTCTCGTCGTAACTATACACAGCATAACAATCAGTGCCAAGATAAACAAGTCCGTTTATTTGTTCTGTTTCTATATCAATTATCTCATCCTCCACATTAAAACTGTTATCAAGTACAAATATTGAAGACGGATAACTCTTCTCACTATTCGATAATTCTACCACATAGGCACTGATATAATATTTATCATCACAGTAATATATGCTATTCACCGAATATTCAGAAGAAATCCCTATTTCCTTCTTATCTATAATCTGATTATCCGTATCACATACAATAATATAATGTTTCTGCTTCATATCAGATGTCAGATATACTATATTTCCACCGTCAGATTGGCATAGGTCACTTATCCTATAATGGTTTCGGACATCGTTATTGCCTGATTCTTTTATTTCAACTTCAGAATTTCTTTTACCGGCTTCGTTGTATTGTATGCCTCGTTCATAATATGAATGATTAAAAAACTTCTTTTCTTCACTCTCCGAACTGAATGCTATTTCAAATTCCGTTATTGTTTCCTTAGTTAAAATATTTTCTTCTACTACCTTTAAAGAGTCATCTATAAAAAATCCTGATGCGCATAATTCTCCATCTTTATATCCGATCCGGCTTATAGATGAAACCTTGTCAGGCCAATTATATTCATCTACTGAATATTCCGGTACTTCAAAAGCATCAATAGATTTTTCCTGTTCCCCGACTACGGGTTTACTGCATGAGGTAAGGAAAACCAACGAACTGAGTATTAAACAAATAATTTTTTTCATAATCACAAACCTTCAGTTTTAAAATCTTTAATACGTGTCTCCAAATAATATTTTTCAGGATATATCCCCGGATTTATATTTCGTAGTTAGCGGATATGCAAAACAATAAAATAGTGAAAGTCAGATTTATTTCGACTTTCACTATAATAATAAACAGTTTTTACGAAATTATTTTTCCCTTTTTAGTCTTTTTCTTGATATCTACCGGCTTTTCCTTTCCGCCCATATCCTCGAAAAGAGTTTCCTCATCGCTTTCGCTGTAGTTTTTCTGAGCTTCCGGATTCTCCTCTCCTCTGTGTTCATAGTATGGATTTATAACATACTTCTGTACTACCGGATAACAGCAGAAGCATACAATAAAGCCCACAAGAGCTGCCGGTAAAAAAGGAACCACAAAAAGAAACTGGAGATTTACAAAAACTATCAGCGCTGCAAGTATCAGCGGAAGAATGATATTAGAAGCAAGTGCAATAAGATTCTGACGCGGCGCAAGAAATGCCAGAGCAAGAGAGTTCTTGATTATGTTCTTCATTGAAAGATCGGTAGACACCATCATCAGATAAATATAATAGTTCATTATGGTAAAAGTAATACCCACGCTCAGCGTAAGAACAAAAAATAAATAGAACACTTTTCCTTCGTCTTCTAACGAGGCAGCCATAGTAGGATAAATATAACAGCCTGTAATTATTCCTGTATATGCTATTATATCTACTATTCCTACACCAAGAGCTCTGAAAAAATTCTGCCTGAAGGCTTCTTTAAAATCAAGCCATACATACGCGTTTTTATCTATGGAATAATTTTTAAGAACCTTGATCATGGCTGCTGTAGCAGGACCTATTGTTATTATCGGGATACATGCAAGAGAATATATAAGGTTTAGTGTAAATATTTTCCATATTCTGACCCCCAGTATTTCAAAAAAAAGCTTGAGTCGCCCCTTCTGCGGAGCGTTTTTTGATATTCCAGCTCCTGCATTATTATAATTCCCTATTCCAAAAAATCCAGCCATTTTTAAAGTTTCACTCTCCTGATTTTTTTAAATCATAAGAAGCTTATCAGTAAGAAAATAAGTTATTACACAGTCTAAGAGTGTGGAAACAAGTATAGCTGCCATAAGCACAGCAAATCTCAGAAAATAAAGCTTTAGCTGAGGTGTGTCCGTACTGTCGGAGTTTTTCCCTGAAACATATAAAAGATAGAGGTTTGAACAGCGCATCGCTTCCCTTGCAGCAAAAACAAGAACAACTGATGTCATAACTGCATGGGGCAGTATCATAAACACAGAAACGAGAGCTCCTCTGATACCATATAACGAATATATATATGAAACCGATACACCAAGTGCACACCCGCGCATAAAAAGCAGAAGCATCTGAAGCGGCTGTGATATACAGCAAAAGCCCATAAGAAAAAGCATCATCACATACAGGGAAGTCCACGAAACAGAACGCATAAAAACATCCATAACAGACTGTTCATATGAAAACTTGATAAATCCATGGCACCAAAGATCTGATGTAAATATACTCTTGTCCGATGCTCCTCTGAAAAAAAGAGTTCCGAACAGTACTCCTACAGCAATAACCGAAAAAAGAAGAGTAATAACTCTTGTCCTTCTGATATCTTCTTCCGAATGTTTTATTCCGTTGTTTTTCAAATCCGATCCATCCTTATCTTTTATTTTTGAGAATCTTTTAAGTTATCATAAAAAATATTTTTTCTTCACTATGATTCTCATTCCTGTTTATTAAATAAATATGACCGGATATTCAGTTTTATTCCGAAAGCTCGTAAGCTCTTCTGGTACAGCTCTCACAGGCATTCTTTACTGTCTGTACAAGCTCACCCTCATACAGTCTGTCAAGACCTGCAAGTGTTGTTCCGCCCGGTGATGATACCATTCTGATAAGCTCGTCTATTGTGTTTCCTGAGTCAGTTATCATCTTAGCGGAGCCAATGAGTGTTTTTGCAAAAAGCTTCTTTGCAGCTTCTCCGGAAATACCCTGTTCTTCTGCATACTCGATAAAGCCCTTTGCAAAAAGATATATAAAAGCAGGACTGCTTCCGTTTATTGCAATAATCTCCTTCATCTTGTCCGGAGAAAGAACGGCAGTGTCTCCGCAAGCGTTGAATATACTGCATACAAGCTCAAACTCCTCATCAGTTGTAGGCTCTGACTTTGAAAGTGCAGTTGCACCCTCACCAAGAAGAAGCGGTGTGTTCGGCATAACAAGCACAGTCTTAAGGTCCGGTATAGTGCGGGACTTTAGGTATTCTGAAGTAATTCCTGCAGCTATAGATACTACTACCTTTTCAGGAGTAAGTGTGTCTTTTATTGTTTCGAGGACTCCGGAAAGCACCTGAGGCTTTACAGCAAGAAATATGTAGTCGCACTTTGAAACAAGCTCTTTTTCAGATGTGCATATCTCTACACCGATTTTTTCTGCTCTTTTTGTCATATCCTCAGACAGATCAAAGGCAAAAAGCTTTATATCTGATACAGAGCTTCCGCAGATCCCTTTCATTATTGCATACCCCATATTGCCTGCCCCTAAAAATCCGACATTCTTCATAAAAATACCTCCATATGTTTTTTATAATATATAAGCACCAAGCTTTGATAGTCATAAGCTGTGCAGATTATAGTGAACGTCAAATTTATTTTGTCGTACTCTTTAATTATACACAAATATCAGGCTTTTATCAAGTATGATAACTATAAAAGTTATGTATTTCCTTGTTTTCTGTTGTATTTGTTTTTTGACAAAAATAAAAATACACCCCGTTTTTTTGTACGAAGTGTATTTTTACTTTTGCATTATTTTAATTTTGGAATGAAAAATTCATAGAAAAAAGTTATTATCAAGTTCTGCTACCGTCAACAAAAGTAAACGTTTACAGAAATCGTCCATTGATATTATAGCATAATCCTATATGCATGTCAAGAGTTTATTTTTAATTTTATTTAATTATTTAAGTTGATAATTTAATACCCAAAAAATATATTTTCAGGATACTTTTTCAGACTCAGACTTATAGTGAGCGAAAAAAATAATTTTTTAACTATCAGCCGATATTCACGGAGTGACCGATTAGAACTGATGTGCAAGACAATATAAAAAAATCCGGTCAGATAAATTCTGTCCGGATTTTTTAAAACTGTATTTATAATAAGCCAAAATAAAATTTTCGTTTATTATGATTTTTAAGAAAAATTAAACGAGCTTGATAATAGCCATCTCAGCAGCATCGCCGCGACGTGGACCGATCTTAATGATCTGTGTGTAACCACCGTTTCTCTCTGCGTACTTAGGTGCGATGTCATCAAAAAGGCTCTTAACTACTGATTCCTTTGTAACATATGCTAATACCTGACGCTTGGAGTGCAGGTCGTTTTTCTTACCGAGAGTTATCATCTTCTCAGCAACAGCACGAACTTCCTTTGCTCTTGTTACAGTTGTCTCGATCTGTCCGTTTTCAAGCAGATAAGTAACCATAGCTCTGAGCATTGCTTTTCTGTGGTCTGTTGTTCTACCCAGCTTTCTTGTACCTGGCATTGAAATTCACTCCTTTTCTATAGTGACGCTGACGCTTTATGTCAGCAATGAATATGTTTCTGATTATTCTTCTTCAGAAGAAAGGTCAAATCCAAGTGACTGTAACTTTTCCTTAACTTCGTCAAAAGATTTCTTACCGAGATTACGAACCTTCATCATTTCCTCTTCGGACTTGTTGATAAGATCGTCAACGGTATTTATACCCGCACGTTTTAAACAATTAAACGAACGTACCGATAAGTCAAGTTCCTCAATGGTCATCTCAAGGATTTTTTCTTTACCCTTATCGTCTTTT
>SVNR01000024.1 GCA_015066815.1 Ruminococcus sp. | reverse complement strand
TGGGCGATATCCTTCTACAATTCTGACATTTGTTTTATATGTTCCGTCTTTATATTTTATTTTGTGTTTTGATATCATTGCGATCCCCTTTGATAAATAGATGTAAATATATTATATCATATTTCAAGCAGAAATGCAATAACTTGCAATAACAATTAATAAATTGTTTACAATTAGGTTTTACGTGGTTTAGAACTGTTTTTTGTACTCAAAGTGTAAAACTCGGGTTATAGCATATATTTTTTATAAAAGCAAAGGTCAATTAACAATTGCAAAAATCACATAATTATTTCACCACTCAACAAATACACACAACTTACAAAGTATTCACCCGGAATTATCTCTGAAAATACAGACGGTACTGCAAAAATAAACAATGAAACAACAGTTGCTGTTGCTGTATCAGTTGAAAATCTGCTTATCAACGCACATGCACATCCGATAACACAAGCAAAAACAGCTCTCACACCAAATAACAAAATCAAAAACTCCCGGATACTTATATACAATTCAAAATCCCGCATAAACATAAGGCTCTGAACAGGTACATCAGGATTATTGTACTCCATAAAATTCCCGATCTGTACAAACTGAATAAGATGAATAAAAATACATATACATACGCTAACTTCACAAACAACACTTGTCTTAATAAATGTAAGTAACCGTCGCCCACGTCGCGAGGATTTGAGGGTATTGTTCATATTGTTTTGTCCTTCATACGCAAATACGCCGGATACAACAGCTGCAATTCCTATAAGTATATATAACGACGCCCTGTTTTGTGTCTGTTTGTCCTTGTTAAGCAGAAGATCATATGAATATGGCTGTATAAGATTTATTACGTTTCCTGTTCTCTTTGTATACTCATAACCATCACGAATATTTTCTAAAACCGGAAGCAATGCGTCTCGTTCTTCTGTTGTCTCAGAAAGATATTGTATATAATGAGAAAGAGTGTTTTGATTATATTCTTCCTGCGACATCAGATTTTCTATTTTCTCCTGATATGCTTCTATCCTGTCTTCAAGGTTTTCTAATATCTTTTCCGAACTTATAAGTGTTTCTTCTGTAATTACACCTTCAAATTTTTCATACCATTTTTGTTCATGAAAATTTATCTTGTAAATATAATCATATTTTATTGATGATGATAAAGCAAGAAAGAAAGCAACCATTAAAAATATCAGACCTCCCTGTTTTACAAGAAGTTTATAACTCTCCCACCCTCTGAGTGTTCTTTGAAATGCAGATTTTTCTGCAATACTGCTTAACTTTCCGGATATGCTCTTAAAAAATCCCTTATGTCTTATATACATTTTATCATGAATAAAAAATCCGCATATGATAATAAAAAACAATGTTACTACGATAAAAAATATATTACAACTTAAAGCCGGAACTGCCTTTCCGAAAATATTTATATTCTGACAGACTGAGAGAAAATACTCGCAATTTATAATTGAAACAATATTTATGTACTTAAAAAAATTAAACGAAGACACAGGGATAATAAGGTTATAACAGAGAAATTCCGCAATTATATATATCGCTGAAACTGTATATGCAATACCTGTTTCCAGAATACTTATAACAGTATAAAACATTAGTCCCAGTAAAAAACAAGCAAAAATCTTTAAAGCAAGTGATATCAGAATATATTCAAAAATCGTTATAGCATAATGACACTGCATAAACTCAGGTAACGACTGTATCATCCTTGATACATCTGTTTGCCCGAATGAAATCATCATTACTATAAAATTTACACCATACATGGCTAACCCCAGAACGATCGATGAAAATAAAAGTATCAAGACCCTGCAAAAATAAAGCTCACCTCTTCCCTTGACCGTACTTCTTATCAGATTTACTATGCCTTTTTTTCTTTCCTGTAAAAACCTGATAGATATAATCATAAGAAATGCAATAATAATAACATCTGTAAGCTTGTATTCCAGAAACAAAACAATACCCCTGTTTTCACCGGCACTTACAGTTATGTTTTCAAGTCCGGAATAAGCCCGGGCAGTTTTTCTGATATTGTCTGCCACAAAGCCTTCTCTGTACATATTGAGCATAGACATATTATTACTGTTTTCTTTTGTCATTTTCAGAAACTCGTGATATCCGTCTATATAGCTTTCAAGTTCTTTTCCTGTAAGCGTTATATCTTTTTCTGCACTAAAAGACATCATAAACAATCCTGCATTTATGATCATAAGAATGATAAGAAAAAAAATCGTCTTTTGATCAAAGATTCTTTTAAGTTCATTCATTTTCGACCCTCCGCATAAAAAAGATAAACGTCTTCAAGAGAAATATCACTTACTCTCCTGAAGCTTTCAGGAAGATTTTCTTCCGCTATACGAAAAATAAACCCCTCTTCTCTCCTTATAGTCTGACCTTTGCCGTATTTTTCCTTCAAGCTGTTCACTTCTTCAAACGTACCGCAAAACTCACCTACTTTTCCTGATATTTCACCTATAAGCTCACCGGGAGCTGCAAATCTCAGGAGTTTTCCTTTTTTCATAAGAATAACCTTATGTGCGATACATTCGATATCATCTACTACATGAGTCGCCAGAAGAACCATTCTGCTCTCAGATATCTCTGCTATATAATTTCTCAGACGGATTCTTTCTTCGGGGTCAAGCCCTGCTGTAGGTTCATCAAGAATAAGTATTTCCGGATTATCGAGCATCGCAGATGCAAGTAAAACTCTCTGTCTCATTCCCCCGGAAAAAGAACCAAGCTTTTTATGAGCAACACTTTTTAAACCTACAAGAGAAAGAAACTTTTCAGTCTGTACTTTGCATTCCCGATGCTTCATTCCTTTTAAAGAACCAATATACCGCATAAATTGCCCTGCCGAAAAATCTTCATACATACCCTGAAGCTGAGGTGTGTAACCCACTTTTCTGCGAAATTTTACTCCAAGTGAAAGTATCTCTGTACCGTTGTATAAAATTTCTCCGGAAGTACGCTTTATGTTGTCTGTAAGAAGATTTAAAAATGTGGATTTTCCTGCTCCGTTTGCTCCGAGTATACCATAGACTCCGTTTTCAAGTGTAAGATCAAGATCATCAAGAGCAGTAAAATCTCCGTAGTTCTTTTTAAGTTTTTTTATTTCAATCATCAGTATCCCGCACCTCTCATAACTGTGAACATCGGATATTCGTCCCAGTAGTTTTCCCAGCTTTCAATCGTATAAGCCTTTTCCCATACACTTTCACTTTTCAGAACATCTTCAACCTTACAGCAGTATATTTCCTGCGTATCTGTTTCATCATGCTTGTTTACGTACAATTTACCATCAGAAATATCAAAAACTCCACCATAATCATAGTAATGCACTGCACCTGATGAAATATCGATTTCTTTTATATCAACTTTATCTACAGAACCTATCTTCTGCCCCTTTTTATCAAATGCCGTGATTTTAGCAACACCGCAAACAAATATCTTGTCTTCATAAAAAAGCATTCCGCCTATAATGCTTTCACCTGTGTTTATTTCAACACCGGCCGGTTCAAAGGTTTTGCTGTCAAATCCTGTAATACAAATTTTGTCATCTTCGTTTATATACGTATAAAACAAGGTATCTTCACTTATAAGATCCAGTACACCATTTTCATTGTCAATTTTATTCTGTTTATCCTGAATTTTCTCAATTTCATGAGTATCTGTATTATATCTGTATACTCCCGAATCTGCTGAAGAGTTACCCCACAAACGATAATAAACATACTCTCCGCACGCTGACATTATATCTGCATACGACGAAGAAAAATAATCATCATAAGAATAAATTGATTCTGTTTCACCGCTCGTTATATTCATTCTTATCATTCCCGCTCCCAGAAATCCGGTATACGAGTGTTGTCCCAGAACATACGAAATATACGCATATCCCTTGTGTATGATAAAATTATTGACAGATGATGAATAGCTGATGTTATCATCAGATGACTGTGGCTGTCTGATAGTTATCACATCACCTACTTTATCAAGTGAAGCTCCGTCTGTCGATGCTTTGAAAAGTGCATAGCCCATAGTTTCATCATCATATATACTTGCTACAAAATAAATATTGTTTTCATACAGTATCGAATTTGAGATTTCCAGAAAATTATAGGTTGCAGTACATTTTTCATTTCCGTCATGCATACACTCAGGTTTTGCACATAGAAAAATATCTTTCCCTGTCTTTTTTTCTTTATAGCGCAAAGATAAGTTCTGACAAACATTATAATAATATCCGTTTTCTGTTTCCATAACCACTCTGTTATACGGCTTATCCCCGGGCATTTTTGAAAAATCATCTTTCACTTCTTTGATATCACAACCTCCAAGCAGTATCAAAATTAACAGAGATAAAAACAACTTTTTTGTTTTCATTTTTCTTCCTCCTAAAAAACGTAAGTAAAAACAAGAGTACTCTTTTATTCTGATTTTATTATAAAACTGTAAAAATGAAAAAACAACCACATTTGCACAAGTGGTTGTTTTCAGTGCAGAAGTGGTCGTTTTTTATGTCTGTAAATTCAGTAAAACAGAAAGCTTAAATACTCCGTTTTCAAAAGAAATCTCCGAAGTACCGTTATACTTCCCGGCTATATTTCGTATACGCTGCAATCCTATTCCATGTAACTTTTTATCTTTTTTTATGGTAGACAAGTCCTCGTTTATATACCTGTATTTGTTCTCACAAAAAATACATATCATATCCATATGACGTTTTACAGTCATAGTTATGAGTCTTTCCTCGTCACAAAGCTTTTTACACGCTTCATGGGCATTATCAAAAATATTACCGAAAATTCCGCACAAATCATACTCCGGAATATCCGTTTCTGAAAAATCAACGTCAAAATCCAACTTAACATTAATACCGGAATTTTTTATATCACTTAATTTTTTTAACAACAACGCGTCAAGCACGGCTGAACCGGTTTTAACAGGTAACATGGTATTATCCATTTCTGCTCTTATTTCATCAAGATACATACGGGCATCTTTTACTTTTCCGTCATCGAGAAGTATTGCGATTGCCGTAAGATGATTTTTTATGTCATGGCGTATCATCTGAGTTTCGGTATATTTACTATTAATTTCATCATAATATTTCTTTTCGGATTTTTCTTTTGCATCCAGCACAACATTATTAATCTGTCTTTTGGAAACAATTATAAAAATCATAAAAAGCAATAAACAAAACATACTAAGTACCAGAGAAGGATTTACATATTCTCCTAAAACATCAATATTATTATAAACACCGATTATATCTTCAGCATGAAAAAAAGAGAAAAAGCTTATTTTAAAATCAAATAAATGAAGAAATATTTCAGCTTTGCTTAATAAAATCATTATCAAAACTGCTCTGACTTTATTTTTGGATAAAAACAATGTTGTAAAACCAAAATAAATTATCAGACACGCTAAGACTTTAAAAATAATTCTTAAGATCATCAGTGTGCTGACTGATATCATATATGGACACGATCTGTATTCGGAAATCGACTGTACGGTTCTTTTAAGGTTTCCTGTTTCCACATTTGAAGCTATAATCAGAATATTTGAAATATAAATAACAGCTATTCCGAGTATAAGAAAAAATGCAAAAACAAAGCTTCCGCACTTCCCGTTTGATACCTTATCAGCTAAAAAACGACAATTTAAAGAGAATATAAAAGCACACAAAGCCGAAACAACAGTAACAAGAATATTCGTAATATCATCAGAAAAGATGAGATTTACACCTGCATCCGGAGCAGCACTTATATTGATATTATCAAGACCATAAAAATCATTTTTGGTTTTTGCCGCTTTTTTGAGGACATCATCTGAAAAAATACTTATTCCGGACATTTTTTCAACATTATTGTTTATTGCAAAAATATAATCACTGTAGTTGATTGCATATTCCAGTCTTTGAGTGCAATAATCAAGAACTTCGAGCCTGAAAGCCGCCTGACTGTCTGTGAGATTGCTGTTACCTACTATCTCCTCAGCCTCTTTTCTGACAGAGCTTTTTTCAGGATAAACAGGTACGGTCTGATTATTCAGTATTTTGAGAGCATCACGATATTTTAAAAGCCATTCTTTTTCTATGTTCAGATTTTTTAGTGCAAAAGAATAATCATTAAAATCATAAGCTGATAAAATCCTGTCTGCATTATTAACTACAGTCTTTTTCATCGATACCGAACCGTATGACACATAATCACCTGAACTTATATTTGCATATCCTATAAAAAAGTTCAGTGCAACAGCAGACAAAACTATGAAAACAAAAAACAAGTTATATCTGTACCTGATCATTTTATCCTGCTTTCTACTGATGACATTACAGAAGACAATACATATTTTCTTTTTCTGCGACTCATAGGAAGTGACTTTCCCGTACTCATTTCGACAGTATCACTTCCGATGCGTTTTATTTTCATAAGGTTTGCGAAAACAGATTTATGGATTTCTATAAATAAATCACGAGGTAAAAGCTGATAAACTTTGTTTACTGAAAGTGCAGTTCTTACAACGCTGTCGGCAAAATAAACCGCTGTTCCTCTTCCATCGGATTCTATAAAAACAATATCATCACAACTGATTATTTCAAGTTTTCCATCTGTTAAAGTAACAGAAATCATACCCTTTTCACTTGTTTTTATAAATCTGTCAAGCACATCGTCAAGCCTGCTGTCCATAGATGATTTTACTATATAATCAAAAGCCTTTACAGAATATCCCTCTACAGCCCTGTTTTCAAATCCCGTCACGAAAATTAAAGCGACCCGACTGTCAATTTCCCTCAACTTCATTGCGATATCAAGACCATCTGTCATTTCAAGCTGAATATCAAGAAATATCAAATCAAAATTTTTTCCTCCGTTATAAACGTCAAGCAAAGGAATACCATCGGTAAATACAGTTATCTCTACTTTCTCTTTACGTTTCTCAAAATATTTTTCAAGTAACCTCAGAAGCTTATCCGAATAAATTTTCTCATCTTCACATACAGCTATTTTCATTATATCTCCCCTTGATTACAAAAGCTTTCTGTCTATAAAAATAAACTTATATTTTATTATAACAAACAAATCCCGGCTTTTCAACTAAATATTTTTTTACAAAATATATAACTTCTTAATCGTTTGTCTATTGCCTGACTGACCGTATTTTCGATTAACTCTGATTTAACAATTGCAAAAATCCTTTTTGTATGGTATAATCAAAGGAACAAAAAAAATTTTTTTAGGGAGGAAATAAACATTATGATCGCTCTGATAACAGGTGCAAGTACAGGATTAGGCCGTGATATGGCTATTTATCTGAGTGAGCTCGGATACGATCTTATACTTACAGCAAGAAGTAAAAACAAACTTGTTAAACTAAAAAAAATGCTTCCGTCAAGAGTAAAAATAATCACAACCGATCTTTCAAAGCCTGAAAATGCCATAAAGCTATACGATGTCTGCAAAAACATAAAAGTTGATGTGCTTATCAACAATGCAGGAGTCGGAGCAGTGGGAGCGTTTGACAACACTTCTCTTGACGAAGAATTAAACCTCATCAATCTCAACGTTACATCTCTTCATATCCTTACCAAGCTTTTTTACAGGGATTTTAAAAGAAGAAACCACGGAAAGATACTTAACGTATCATCATCTGCAGCTTTTTTCCCGGGTCCGCTCATGGCTGCATACTATGCTTCAAAAAACTATGTACTCAATCTTTCTCAGTCTATTTATCGTGAAATAAAAGAAACAAAGAGTGCTGTCACAATAAGCGTTCTCTGTCCCGGACCGGTCCAGACAAATTTTAATAAACGCCTGGGCGTTTCAAACAGCTTCTCTCCTGCAAACTCATATGAAGTATCAAGATATGCCATAGATATGATGCTCAAGGGTGCATTCTGCATTGTACCAAAGCTCAATATGAAAATAAGTGTTGCATGTGCGCCTTTTTTACCGGCAAATCTCAAATCAAAAATAATATACACAATCCAGAAAAGAAAAATGCCTCTTTAATAAAACCAAAACGGTTCATACAGAAAATCACAATAATTCTGTATGAACCGTTTACTATATATTATTTTTGTATTCTTATTATTGCATCCTTAGGGAAAACTCTGTCGCACGGAATAGAAAACTTCATCATTGCATGGTTTGCGCTTTCGACGGATTCATCGTTTTCGTTATATATCACATCCGCTTTTATCCTCTGCGGCTCTGCACCCGGAGAAAAAATCTCGAGAGTATCTCCTGCAAGAAATTTATTTCTTTGTGTTGCATAGAGCCTGCCGTCTCTGCATTCGTCAACAACAGCAACTACATCATATTCTCTGATATATCCGCCTGTTTCATAATACTGACTATCCTTGGGATGTCCGAAAAAGAATCCTGTACAGTATTTTCTGTGGCTTACCTTAAACACCTCATCATATACCCACTGCGGAACAGGCTCACCCTTAAGACAGCAGTCAACAGCCATTCTGTAAGCGTTTGTTATTACAGAAACATAGTAGGCTGACTTTGCTCTTCCCTCTATCTTGAGACTGTATATACCGGCCTCCTTAAGTTCCTTGATATGCTCTATCATACTCATGTCCTTGGCGTTGAGTATGTATGTTCCCTGCTCATCTTCAAAAACAGGGTAAAACTCATCAGGGCGTTTTTCTTCCTGAAGATGATAACCCCATCGGCATGGCTGTGCGCATTCGCCTCTGTTGGCATCACGGTTTACAAGATAACTTGACAGCAGACATCTTCCGGAAAACGAAACACACATAGCACCATGTACAAAAGCCTCTATCTCCATCTCCTTAGGAGTTTTTGCTCTTATTTCTGATATTTCGTCTATCGAAAGCTCTCTTGCAAGAACTACTCTTTTGCAGCCCATATTGTAAAGCTCGTTCGCTGTAACATAGTTTACTATACCTGTCTGTGTTGATGCGTGTATTTCCATATCAGGTGCGTACTTTTTTATAAGTGATATAATTCCCAGATCCGCTGCGATAAGTGCATCGACTCCACACTCAACAGCTTCCTTTACAAACTGTTCAAAGCTTGGTATTTCATTATTTCTCGGAAGCGTATTGCAGGTAAGATAAACCTTTACCCCTTTTTCATGAGACAGCTTCACGGCTTCGGCAAGTCCCTCATAATCAAAGTTTGAAGAGGATGCCCTCATCCCAAAAGTTTTTCTGCCAAGATATACAGCATCCGCACCATAGTTAAGTGCAGACAAAAGTCTCTCGCGGTCTCCCGCAGGTGATAACACCTCAAGGCTCAAAATTAATTCCTCCTGTTTTTAGAACCACCGTATATAAAGCTATAGCGGTGGTTCTTTTTTTGTTTTTTCGGTTAAGCATACAACTCTGTACAGAACATGCTTTTTTATTATCTGTTATGATGTTATACCTGCCAGTACCTTGTTGTACTCATGTTCTTCGTTTGTTGTAGCATAGTAAACTTCCTTGGTTTCTATGTTAGCACAGAAATAATAGTAGTTTGTCTCGTTTGGCCAGAGAACAGCAGTTATAGCGTCCACACCCGGACTGCATATAGGTCCCGGCGGAAGTCCTGATGACTCATATGTATTGTAGGCTGTAACCATTCTTGAATTTACAGGATCGCTTAATGCTTCTACAACATATTTACTGTATTCTCTTGTCGGGTCAGATCCGAGCGTCGGGAACATATATGTATTTTTGAGACGGTTTGAAAATACAGAAGCAACGTCCTTCATATCGTGCTTATCAGCTGCCTCACGCTGAACAATAGAAGCAAGGGTAATTACCTCATCCATTGACATTCCGAGCTCATCAGCTCTCTTTGAAAACTCATCTGTATACTTGGATTCAAAGTTATCAAAAAACTTTCTTATAATTACTTCATAATCCTCTTCTTCAAGGCTTTCCACATCATCATATACGGCCTTATAGAACTCGTATGTATCAGGGAAAAGATAACCTTCCATCCTGTCAAATCTGAGACTTACAGCGCTTGTGTCGGGAATTTTTTTGATAAAATCATATTCAAGGCCTTTATTGAAGTAGTATATAAACATGTTTGCGGCACATACCTTGTTTTCTTCAAGCATAGCAGCAACATCTCTTATGGTCTTGCCTTCAGTAATAGTGATTCTGACCGTCTCTCGTTCTACATAAGTATAGCTCATAAGCTCTGTAAGAATCTCACTGTATCCCATACGAGGACTAAGCTTGTGGTCACCGGAAACAAACTCAAGAGTACCTGTGTCACTTCTTGACTCCTTGAACTTTGCAAGAGCACGGAACATGGCATCAACTTTTATGATAGGCTCTTTTTTCTTCTTTTCCTGTTCATCGGTCATAAGCTTTATTACGTCATCTATCGTAGCGTTTTCAGGAACGGTAACCGTATATGACGCACTGCTTTTGTCTATACCGAGAAGCTCCTTGGTAAGAAAGAGTATTCCTATTGATGATACTACCGATATACCGATAATCAGAAACGTCAGCACAAGACTCAGTGCAACACGATTTCCTTTTTTAGGCTTGATATATTTTACTTTTGAATTATTTGCAGCTTTTTTTCTTCTCACCGATGAAGTCCGGCGCCTTGCTGACGACTGCATCTCAGGCTTCTTTTCGGGAGCGCTTACGTTCGGGGTTTCCGAATTGTTTTCTTCTTTTAAGTTATCCATGGATTTTTAGAAGTCCTTTCTCTGTTATTATATAATCAACGCTCATATCATGCTGCTCTGAAGGAACAGAATCATATAGAAGCGAATGATAGCAAAGTCCTGCTGTAGTAATCTCTGTATGCGCGGCAAGAAACCTGTCATAATATCCTCCGCCATATCCCGTCCTGTTGCCTGATCTGTCAAACGCCATTCCGGGTACTATGCACAGAGTGCTGTCAAACCTTGTTATGAGCTTTTTTTCGTTTTTCTGAGGCTCTGAAATTCCCATAGCAGAGATTATAAGCTCATCACGGCTCTTTATCAGATAGAAGTCCATGCTGCCCTGCTTTCCACATACGGGAACTCCGACTTCAAAGCCGTCTGAAAGCAGACGGTCTATTATGTGCAGAGTGTCCGCCTCATCTCTGAAAGAAACATAGGTAAGAACCAGACTTACATTATCAAGAAGCCCTGATGACATAAAGCTTTCAAAAATACTATTATCAGCAGCTGCTTTTTTCTCCGAAGTATCAAAAAGCAACGAACGCTTTTCCTTTGCCGCTCTTCTGAAGGATACCTTATCCATAACGTCAGGTATACATAAGTGATGCTGCAAGAGCGGTACTTATCTGTCTTGATTTTAAAACCTCAACTATCTTGAGCGAAAAATCTATTGCTGTTCCCGGACCTCTTGATGTTATATACTTACCTGATAAGCATACCTTTCCCTCAGCTATCTGTGCTCCCTCAAGCTGTTTTTCAAAGCCTGCATAGCAAAGCGCTTCATGTCCGTCAAGCAATCCGCGATGACCGAGTATCGATGGTGCTGCACATATAGCTGCTATATATTTTTCATTTTCAACACAAAAATCTATAGCAGACTGAACAACTGCAGATGCTTCAAGATTTTTTGTACCGGGCATACCTCCAGGAAGAACAATCATATCTGTATTCTCAGCCGGAGCAAAATCCTTATCTGCAATATCAGACTGAACGAGTATTCCATGCGCTCCGCGTATAGCCTCCCTGCCTATTCCGACAGTAACTGTTTCTATATCACATCTTCTGAGAAGATCGACTACTGTAAGTGCTTCGATCTCTTCAAATCCATCAGCTAAAAAAACGTATACCATTATGTAAACTACCTCCGTATTTATTTTATTGTCCTGCACATACGCCAGCTACGAAAGCTGTGTGCATATCGGCTGATATTAAACAAAAAATTTTTTTGTTTAATATAGTTTAAAAAGTTTTTTTCTGATTATTTTTCATAAGCCGGTAAAACTCCGTTACCTCGGAAAACTTTCCGCAGGTCATTTTTCCTTCAGGACACTTTCCTTCTCTCACACATGAAGGACCTGCGTTTTTGAATATGGACGGAGCAGCTTCAGAACAAAGCCGGAGCATCTCATCTGCTACAGCTTTTATTTCCCACTGTGCACGGCTGCAGCATCTGAGCTTGAAAAAATTAATAAGGCTTCTTGCGTTCATAGTTACCGCCATCTTTGTTTCACAGGCATTAGGAAGAACAAAGCGTGCATCCTCTATCGCTTTTTTTTCGGCTTTTGAACGTGCACTTTTTTCGTCCATTCCCTGACTTATAAAGCTTTCATAATGTCTTTTTTCAAGAATATCAGCAAGCCTGTTATAGCTTTCAAGGGAATCATTCATTGATTTTTCAAAGATATCCTTTGCTTCTTTATCGCAGGATATTTCGGGCGGAGTAATATATACAAAGTTGCTTTTTTTTACGTACCGCTGACTCTGTACAGAAAAAGAGGCTATGCGGTGTCTTGTGATCTGTGCTAAAAGTGTTCTTGAAACGCCCTCTATACCAAAGGTAAAAGAAACATGCTCTATCGGACTTTCGTGTCCTATTGAAGCAAGCATCTCTACAAAACCTGCCGCCTTTTCATCGTCAAGCCCTTCAAGCATAGTATCAAGCCCCGTATCCGAGTAACATAGCTTTGCTGCAGATGCTACTATTTTTTCGGGATAGGGAGTATGTGATATAAGTGTTACTTTCACCCGGTATCATCTCCATAAAAATATTTTTATAAATATACATTCGTAAATATTATATCATTTTAAAAGGTGTGGTGTCAAGATTGAATTTTTGTCACTTGACGTTTGCAGAAAAATAGTATAAACTATAGAATAGCGTTTTGATAAATGATTTTCACACGGATTGGAGATGCAGTATTAACAATGAAAATGAGAGGAATTTATTCTTCCGTAAACGCAATCAGAAGAAAGGTTTTTACTGAAGTCGCAAGACTTGCATATGAAGGAGGAGACTATTCCAGAATAAGTGATCTTCCATACAAAATAGTCCCCGGAAGTGAAGCAGTTTATCTTGAATCTATTTTTCTTGAAAGAGCAATCGTTGAAGAACGCCTCAGACTTGCTATAGGTCTTCCCATACGTCCTATAGATGAACACAACTCTGTATCTGACGGCATCGAAGAAACTGCAATAGCTGAAAAATATTACGATCCTCCTCTTGTAAACATAATAAAATTTGCCTGCAACGCATGTCCGGAAACACACTACCATGTTACTGATTTGTGTCAGGGCTGTCTTGCACATCCCTGTAAAGAGGTTTGTCCGAAAAAAGCAATAGACATCATACAGCGAAAATCCGTAATAGACCAGAGCATGTGTATCAACTGCGGAAAATGCGCTGACAACTGCCCGTACAATGCTATAACAAAGATAGTCCGACCTTGTCAGAATGCATGCGGTATGGATGCAATAAAATCAGACGAGCGAGGCCGTGCAGAAATAGACTACGACAAATGTGTTTCGTGCGGTATGTGTCTTGTAAACTGTCCGTTCGGTGCTATAGTAGATAAAGGACAGATTTTCCAGCTGATACACGCTATAAAAACCGGAAAAAAAGTAATAGCGATAGTAGCACCTGCTTTTGTCGGACAGTTCGGAGCAAACGCCACTCCCGAAAAGCTTACAGCAGCTATGAAAAGACTCGGTTTTGACAGCGTGGTAGAAGTTGCTGTCGGAGCGGATCTTTGCGCTATTGAAGAGGCGAAGGATTTTATGAGAGACGTACCTGAAAAACAGCCTTTTATGGCAACCTCATGCTGTCCTGCGTGGTCTGTTATGGCAAAGAAGCTTTTTCCGGAGCTTTCGCCTTATATTTCTATGGCGCTCACTCCTATGGTACTCACAGCACGCATGGTAAAAAAAGAATTTCCTGATGCATATATAGCCTTTATAGGACCGTGTGCTGCCAAAAAGCTTGAAGCTTCAAGACGATCCATACGAAGCGATGTTGACTTTGTGCTTACCTTCGAGGAGCTTATGGGAATGTTTGAAGCTAAAAACGTAAACTTTGATGATATTCCTGAAGAAGAATACACTGAGCTTAATCACGGAACAGGAGACGGAAGAATTTTTGCTGTTTCCGGCGGTGTCGCAAAAGCAGTATCAGACGTTATAAAAAAGCTTGATCCCGAACGTGAAATAAAAGTCGAGCATGCCCAGGGGCTTCGTGAATGCCGCAAGCTTCTGACTCTTGCAAAAGCAGGAAAATATAACGGATATCTTCTTGAAGGTATGGCGTGTCCCGGAGGATGCGTCGCAGGAGCAGGTACTCTGCAGTCAGTTTCAAACTCCTCAAAGCTTGTCGCAAAATACGCTAACGAGGCAGAAAAGCAGAATTCACTTGAAACAGAATACAGCATAGATCTTGACTTTATAAAGCCTTCACTTGATAATCAATAAACAAGAAATATACAAAACGGCTGACGTTCTTTGTTTTCAGAAACGTCAGCCGTTTTTATCATATCTTCAGGATATCATCTATCTGTTTTATTTCTTCATAAGTAAAGTCAAGCTTATCTATACACTTGACGTTTTCTTTTATCTGCTCAGGTCTGCTTGCACCAATGATAACCGTTGCAACCGCAGAGTTAAAAAGAACCCACGAAAGCGCCATCTGTGAAAGAGTCTGTCCTCTTGATACAGCCATATCATTAAGCTTGTTAAGCTTCGTAAGCATATCGTCATTAACAGCATCTGCCGGAACTCTTGCTCCATCAACCGGACCTTTAAGGTACTTATCAGTAAGAAGTCCGTTTGAAAGCGGAGAGAACACTGCAAGACCCACACCGTTTTCCTCAGCGTAAGTATCAAGTGCATCCTCCTCTACCCATCTGTTGAGCATCGAATACGACGGCTGGTTTATTATAAACGGAGTATGAAGCTCCCTGAAAACCTCCATTATCTGAGAGGTCTGAAACTTGTTGTAGTTTGAAATACCTACATACAGTGCCTTGCCCTGCTTTACTATATCATCAAGAGCAACTGCTGTTTCTTCAAGAGAAGTATTAGGGTCAAATACATGATGATAAAAAATATCAACATAATCAAGCTTCATTCTTTTCAGACTCTGATCAAGTGATGAGATAAGATACTTTCTTGAACCATTCTTCTCTCCGTAGGGACCCGGCCACATATCATATCCGGCTTTTGTTGAAATACAAAGCTCATCGCGATATGCTCTCATACCGTTATCAAGTATTTTTCCGAAGTTCTCTTCTGCAGAGCCTGCATACGGATAACCGTAGTTGTTTGCAAGATCAAAGTGTACTATGCCGAGATCAAATGCAGTATGGATCATTTTTTCCATATTTGCAAAATCATTTTCTGCACCAAAGTTCTGCCAGAGACCGAGTGAAACAGCAGAAAGCTTAAGTCCGCTCTTTCCGCAGCGGCGATATATCATGTTTTCATATCTGTTATCATTTGCTTTAAACATATTTTTTTACTTCCCTTCTGTTAAAATATTTTTTTCTCAAAAGCTTTGTTAGCGGATGTGCAAAGCGATAAAAATAAAATAATTATAGTGAAAGTCAAAATAAATTTGACTTTCACTATAATTATATACTATAAAGCCCGGTTTGTCAATATAGCACAAAAATCATATCATTTTTAAAATCTATTATGCAAAAAACAAAATTTCACAAAAAAAACCCGATGAGCTTATCACCGGGTTTTTCTGTGAAAATTATCCTGAAGCGTTTATAAGATACGCTTTTATTCTTTGAAAATCAAATACATTTACTTTCCCGTCACCGTTAAGATCAGCACCGGCAGTATACGCATCATAATCCAGCAGATATCTTCTCATTTCCATATCATCGTTAAAATCTATCACTCCGTCGATGTTTACATCGTAGAACATATACGGATCAGGATCGCTCTGAACTGAAAGATCAAGAGCGCCTTCAAGCTCACACCATCCGACGTATCCGTTATACTCAAACTTTCCCCACAGACCGTCCTTGTTTTGGATAGTTTCAGTGACGCTTATACAGGTATTGTGCGGAACAGGTGTGATTATTCCATACTCCTTTCCTGCACCGCATCTCATGACTTTTCTTGAAAGATACGGAAGAAGCCATATACTTCCCTCAGCCTGAGGCTTTCTTTTTTCGTTATATATCTTATATGCTATATTCAGATCTACCCATGCATAGGGTATTCCCTCAACCTTTCCGTAACACGAATACTGCCATATACCGCATATATCGCTTTTATCGTACTTGAGAGGATCTACAAGCCTGTCCGGATAACGGGCAAACCATATCTCAAAGCCTGCTTTTCTGACAAGATCACCGTCTATGAAGTTTGTAAGCCAGTTCTGGTTTGTATAAAGTCCTGTTGTATAACCGGCTTCCCTGATTATGTTCATACAGGCAATAGCATATGTAGTGAGCCTGTGTCTTCCGATAGTTGTCTGTTCCTCATCCTCAAGGTCTATGTATACAGGCATTTCCCATTCCTTGTCATCAAGATAATCTATAAAAGTATACGCTGCACTTCTGAACTCTTCAAGCGTCAGTGCACTGATATACAGATATGCTCCGGTTTTTATGCCTATTTTTCTTGTACCCGCATAGTATTCTTCAAACCTGCTGTCTTCACCATACTTTGTGGTACCGGTACGGAGTATCGCAAAGCTCATACCACTTTCTGAAAACTTGTCCCAGTCTATATCACCCTGATATCTTGATATATCAACACCATACTCTTCCGAATATATGTCTGACCCCACACATGTAAGTGCTAACGCTATTCCGGAAATACAGGAAATAATTTTCCCCAGAAGCTTTGTTTTTTTCACCATATTCCCCCTGTGATAATATTTATAGTGAACGTTAAAAGAAATTTTTAGTTTACTATATAATCACATTTTATCATATTTCATTATAAAAGTAAATAGAACAAAATATTCCATATTTATTTTTGAAACGACAAAGGCTCTCCGTTTGCGGAATTTCCCGATTCATCAGGTCTCCGCGGTGGTTCTCCGTTTGCAAAATCTCCGAAGCCATCAGGTCTCTGCGGTGGTTCTCCGTTTGCAAAATCCCCGAAGCCATCGGGTCTCTGCGGTGGTTCTCCGTTTGCAAAATCCCCGAAGTCATCGGGTCTCTGCGGTGGTTCCCCGTTTGCAAAATCTCCGAATCCATCAGGTCTCTGCGGTGGTTCCCCGTTTGCAAAATCCCCGAAGTCATCGGGTCTCTGCGGTGGTTCCCCGTTTGCAAAATCCCCGAATCCATCAGGTCTCTGTGCAGGATCTCCTCCCCGGAAGCCGCCATGGCCTCCGTTCATCATATTTCCGTATGAGGAAAGTACGGAAGAAATATCGAAGCTTGCAGCCTCTGTACCATCTGCAATCGTTCCGCCCGACGCATAACCGTTTTCATTCAATGTTCCGCTGTATGTTCCTCCTGTGTAAAGCCTGCATGTAGTTCCTGTTTTTATATCAGGAGAGCTTATAACTATTGCTGCTGCATTTTTCGAAGGCGAAAACGCAGTTATAACATTTCCGCTTTCGTCCGCAAGAGTACACAGCGTTCCTGCCGGAGCATTGAGCGCAGTTGTTGCGACAATATTCTGAGTTGATTCTTCTCCTGAAGGTGCTTCGAACATCTGAGCACTTCCGGCTGCTATAAAAGTTCCTCCTGCTACGATAATGCTGTTATTCATGTCACCACTGTCAAGAGGACCGTTTGCTCCGTTTGTAGGTCCGTTTACTATAGTCAGTCCGCCGTTCACCTTTATATCGCCATTTGAATCAAGTCCGTCACCTGCTGAGTCAACATATATTTCTCCGCCGTTTATTTCAAGGAAAATGTCTGATATACGCTCTGATGATGACACGTTAAAACCGTCATCCTCCGATACTATGCGTATGCTCCCGTCAGATACAGTAATATACTGTCCCTCTATTCCTTCATAGCACTTGTTTATATCAATACTTCCACCTGATATATTTACTTTTTTGTCGCTGTGTATTCCATCATCTCCCGAAGCAAGATGCATAATACCTCCGCTCACATCAATATCTCCTCCGCTGTGCACAGAATCATCAGCACTGTCTGCAGTCACTGTACCACCTGATATCTTAAGCATGTTTACAGATTTGATTCCTTTACGGCTTTCTGTTTCTTCAGCTGTATCCGAAGCCTCCTGTTCAGCCTGTTCATTAAAACGTCCTCCGAAGCCATGTCCCATCATATCATCACGATGTACCTCTCCGTTTTCGTTTCCTGAACCGGAAAGAATTTTTATATCTCCTCCCATAATATACAATCCGTTTTCAGCCTGGATTCCGTCGTTTTCTGATGTTATATCCAGCGCTCCGCCTTGTATGACTATATTTCCTTTTTCCGTATCATCGGCGTTTGTTGATTTTATTCCATCGCCCTGTGATTCTATCTTTATTTGTCCGTCAGCTACAGCAACAAGATCACGTCCTGTAATACCGTCATCAGCCGTTTTTATATCAAAGCTTCCGGATATTATTTTCAGCTTATCCTTTGAAACAATACCGTCTCCCGATTCAGACACCACACTCAGCTTGCCGCCGCCGTTAAAGCTTATATCTGACTTTGAAAAGATTATTCCTGAAGGTGCATCCTCTTCTCCGGAAATATTTCCGCTTACGCTGTTTTCTGTACCGTTTTCAAGCGTGATTATAAGCTTATCAGCAGCCTTGACGTTTATGGGCGCGTCATCCGGACAGCCTATGCTGAAGCCTCCGAAAACCAGTCTTACAGCTTTAGTATCAGGACTGTCTATTATTATTCTTCCTTCATCAATACTTCCGCTCAGATAATACGTTCCCCCCATAGAAATACTTAACACTTTCCCGTCAGCCGATGCTCCCTCTCCGCTGATGTCAAAGCCGCTGTTATCAGCCTTTATCCTTGTACATGTACTGTCCCACTCATATGTTGTTTCCTTTTCTGTATAATTAACAAGACCAACTGCCGGTGATACTGCAAGCTGTTCTTCCGTCACGGAAGTAACCGGTTTTTCCGTATGTTCATCCTTTGTCTCAGATGTTTCAGCTGTAACATCAGGCACATTCGCTGCATCAGAAGCTGTATCCATACTGCTGCAGCCTGTAGTCTGAAAAGCCAGAGCAGCCATCAGGAGTGCTGTAAAAAAATATCTGTTGTTCATATATATACACTTTCCTTTCAAGGTTTGCTGTCACTTTTTTTACATCTAAAATATATCTTACAATATTGAAATAACCTTGCTTTTAATATGAAATTTTAATGAAAAAAGCTGTTTAACACTTCTTAACGCAGTATTGAATACATAATGATTATGAAGTATAATCTTTTTGAAAACAACAAAAGGAGTACAGTTTATGTTAAAGATAGCTCTATGCGAAGACAATCCTGTTTCAAGAAAACTAATGAAAAATATGCTTGACAAAATTCATACCATGAGAAACTTATGCGTTACAGATATATCCTCAGGCTTTGACTGTATGGACAGAATAGCAAAAGTCTCCCCTGATATAATTCTTCTGGATGAACGCTTCTGCAGCGGAAGCTCCGATATCTCAAATCTTATAAAAAACACCGGCTGTAACTCCGAAATAATATATCTTACTTCTTATCCCGAATATATGACCGCAGGAAAATCCGAATCTTCTCCTTTATCATGCATACTCAAGCCCATAAGATACGAGGATATGGAAAAAACCATACTTTCTATCATAAACGAAACAGCCTCTGCAGGAGATACAATGTTCAGATGCGGCCACTCAAACGTAACTATGAGACTCGACGATATAATATATCTTGAAGCTGATAAACGCATTACAAACATCCGTACAATAGAAAAAAGCTTCGTTTCCACCGAAAACATAAGCAGCATAAGTGAACGTCTTCCCGGACTTTTCTTCTTCAGGACCCATCGTACATATACTCTTAACTTCAGACACATAGCCAACATCGACAGAGAGGTTATACAGATGAGAAACGGAGAGTGTGTAATACTCAGCCGTCAGCGTAAAAAAGACTTCGAAAGTGCGTACAACGTATTCAGAGAAAAAATAGCCACATAAGAGCGTAAAAGCTTTTATGTGGCTATTTTAAAGCAGTATCTGAGACAAACATAGTTTTTGGGTTTTCCCCACTTCACATCAGTAACTGCATAGTATTCTTTTCCTTTTTCAAAAACTATACCGAGAGTATCAGTTTTATAAAGAAACTTAAGATCCGAGTCATATATGTTATAGTACATATCGTCCTCTGTCTTATCTACAAACTCACCTTCATAACAAACACTGATATAGTTATCCTCGTCTATTATATCGGGCTTCTGAACAGAGACCGCATTCGCTGCTATATCTGATAAAACCGGAACGTCAAAATCAGTTATATCATCTTCATATCGCTTTGATATTTTCCGGCCTTTAAGAAGACAGCTCTTGCTTTTCCCTTCAACAGTACTGATTATTTCTACTTCTCCGACATTTTTCATATCGTCATCTGCTCTGTTAAAGGTCTGATAAACTCCCCATGCAAAAACAGCCAGAACAACAAATGCAACCAAAGCCTTTTTCATATTTCCCTCCATCATATTTATAGAACCAGAATTCGCTTTATTATTTCATTATAGCACATTAAAAAACAGAATTCAAGTGCGAGGGATTATATATTTTGTAATTATTCTTCACACACCAGAAATTCTTTATTTCTTTCACGCTGAATATCATAACGGCGGTTTTTAAAATACACAACTACATTTGCAGATACAATAAGAAGATTGATAACATAAACTGCAAGCACATAGTTTATAGTGTGACTATAAAGCTTAGCAGCTATTCCTGCAATATAACCGCAGATTATCAGAAGAATAAACTGAAGGCTCATAGACTTTGCCGTTTTTGCCTTTATGTTCTTGTAAACCGACATCGGCCATGAAAAACCAAAACATATAAGCATTGCCATTTCTAAAAACTGTGACATAAAAAATCTACTCCTTTTTCTTTGAACAGATCATCGTTTTTTCCTTACATTCACATTATAGCATTGACAAGCTATAATGTCTAATATATAATAATTATTATATCGATAACCTATAGTTATGAATGGAGTTTTTTATGGAACTGAATCAGATACGCTACTTTTTAGCTGCAGCCCAGAATGAACATATAACCAGAACTGCTGACAAGCTTCATATAGCTCAGCCGGCTCTTACAAAATCAATTCACCGTCTTGAGGAAGAACTGGGCGTTCCTTTATTTCTTTCAAAAGGAAGAAACATAGTCCTGAGTGAATACGGAAAATACCTTATGAAAAGACTGACTCCCGTCATAGAGGAGCTTGACAGGATCCCCGAAGATCTTACAACAATGGCCAGACTTGAAGATCGTACAATACATCTCAACGTACTTGCAGCCTCAACAATAATAACAAACGCCATAATAGAATACAACAGAACTCACAAGGATATCAACTTCTGTCTTATGCAGAATGCAGAAAGCGATCTTTATGATATATGTATAACTACAAGTTCTTTTTACAGGATACCTGATTTTAAAATAGAAGATGAATTCAAGATCACAGAAAAAATATTTCTTGCAGTTCCTGTTTCGCATTATCTTGCACAAAAAGAAAGCGTAGAGCTTACAGATGCCGCAAACGAAAGATTTATCAGTATCATGGGATCCCGTCAGTTCAGATGGATATGCGACAGCTTCTGCGAACAGTCGGGTTTTAAACCAAATATTATTTTTGAAAGTGACAATCCTGCAACTGTAAAAAAAATGATAGGGGCACGTATGGGAATAGGCTTCTGGCCTGAATACACCTGGGGCAGTCTTAAGGATTCGAGTGTAAAGCTTATCGAAATATCCTCACCGGTTTGCCAGAGAGACATTCTTTTCAACTACAGACCAAACAAAGTTGATAATACTTCTGTAAAAAGTTTTTTCAGCTTTTTAAGAAAATACTGCGCGAGAAAAGGACTCTGAAAAAACAGAGTCCTTTTCCTGTGCTATATAAGCTTTGAAAAAACTGTTGCTCCAACAACTGTAAGAAGTCCTGCTACTGCAATAGACAAGCCGCTCATAGCGCCCTCAGTCTCTCCCATTTCCATGGCACGTGCTGTTCCCATAGCATGAGATGATGAACCTATCGCAACGCCCTTGGCTATCGGCTCTGTTATACGTGCAAGACGGCATATCAGAGGTGCAAAAAGATTTCCAAGAACGCCAGTTATTATTATTGACGCCGTTGTGATATCTTCATATCCTCCAAGCTCTGCAGATACTCCCACTCCTATAGCTGTAGTAACAGACTTGGGTAAAAAAGTAACATACTCCGCATGGTCAAACCTGAAAATAACTGCCATAAGGAAAATCGTAAGCATACTTGTAAGTACTCCTGAAACTATACCTACGGATACAGCCTTAAAGTTTTTCTTAAGTATACTCAGCTTCTCATACAGCGGAACAGCAAGACAGACAGTCGCCGGAGTAAGCCAGAAGCCAAGCAGCCTTGCTCCCGAATAGTACGTTTCATAGCTTATATCAAAAACCGACAGAAAAGTTATTGTGATTATAACTGATATTATGAGGGGATTGAATACGGCAGAACCTGTTTTTTCTTTTATAAAGCATCCGGCAGTATACGATACAAGGCTGATGGCAACACCAAAATACGCCGAAAAAGCAAGCAAATCATTCATTTTTTCTTCTCCATTCTTATTACTCTCTGCGTCACTCTGCCCGAAACCGTCATAACCACAGCAAACGATACTACTGTCAGAAAAATATAAACAAAAAGTCTCTGTTTTATAATCGGCCATGATGTCATAAGTCCGGCTGCGGCAGGAATAAACATAACAGGCATTATATCTATAAGAAAAGCTGCTGTTTCCTTGACACTGCTTACTTTAATTATTCCGCTCATAAGTGCCGCAAGCATTATGACAAGACCATAGATGCTTGCCGGTACAGGCAAAGGAATAACAGAATGAATAAACTCCCCTATAAAAGACACCAGCAAAATCAAAGTAATCTGCTTTACATATTTCATTTTTTAAAATCACTTCCGGATGTTTTCATTGCCCTGCACATCCGCTGATCATGTCAGCTTCGTGCATATAGGCTGATATTTCAGAATAAAAATTTTTCCTATAAAAAAGCATATCATATATGTGGATAAAAGTCCAGTATGTTTTTTTATTATATCATTTCAGCAGTAATATTATTCGGTTATTATAGTAAACATCGAGCTTCCTTATTCCTTAACACTTCTTAATGCTTTGTTGACATATGCAGAATCAAAAGGTATAATACACATAAAGGTCGGTTTCTGCTGATAACAGATACAGACTCACTAACCGGAAAGGCAGGTAAAAGCATTTTGAAACAAGAACTTGAAAAAATAGGGATCAACTATGACGACGCAATGACGAGGGTTATGAATAACGAAGCGATCTATATACGTCTTCTGAAAAAAATTCCTGCATCAGTAAAATCAAACAATGTTATGGATTCTATAAACGCCGGAGATCTTGATTCTGCAATATCCAAAGCACATTCGCTCAAGGGTGCTATGGGAAATCTCTCCGTAACACCGCTTTACGAAGCATACAGCAGGATAACACAGCTTCTGAGAGAGGGAAATACAATCGAAGCACAGGAGCTGTTAAAACAAACACTTCCCATCCAAAACAATATATTGGAATTTATCGAAAAAATCTGAATCAGAAAAATATTTTTTACAGTATTTTTTTGGGTACAGGATATATAATATATATTATAATGCACACCGCTAACGTAGTCAGCAAGTGTGCAAAGCAACATTAATGACTTATGTACACGGGGGTTTTTATGAAAATATTATTTTTCGGAACTAAAAGCTATGACAAAAAATTTTTTGAAGAAACATGGAACAAAAACGAGTACAAGGATATCAGACTTGACTATATCGAAACTCTGCTTGAACCTGATACCGCTGTTCTTGCCAAAGGATACGATGCCGTATGTGCTTTTGTAAATATGGATCTGGGTACCCGTACTATAAAGACACTTTCCGAATGCGGTGTAAAACTCATACTTATGAGATGCGCCGGCTTCAACAATGTTGATATTGCCGAAGCCCAAAAATGCGGTATCACTGTAATGCGTGTTCCGGGCTATTCTCCGGAAGCTGTTGCTGAACACGCTATGGCTCTCGCTCTTACCGCCAACAGACACACTCACAAGGCGTATGTCCGTGTGCGTGAGAACGACTTCAGTCTTAACGGACTTATGGGTACTACATTATACGGAAAAACTGCCGGCATCATCGGCACCGGAAAAATAGGCTCTGCCATGGCAAAGATATGCCGCGGCTTCGGAATGAACGTAATAGCCTATGATATGTATGAGAACCCGGAGCTTGATTTTGTAAAATACGTAGAATTTGATACCCTTCTTAAAGATTCGGATCTTATATCTCTTCATTGTCCTCTTACCGAAGAGACCTATCATCTGATAAACAAGGACACTATTTCCAAAATGAAGCAGGGTGTGATTCTTGTCAATACATCAAGAGGTAGTCTTATTAAAACCGAAGATCTTATCAGTGGTATACGTGACAAAAGATTTTTTGCAGTGGGTCTTGATGTTTATGAGGAGGAAGACGAAAACGTATATGAAAACCTTTCAGACTCTATACTTCAGCACTCCACAGTAGCAAGACTTCTTAATTTTCCGAATGTCTGCGTAACCTCTCATCAGGGATTTTTCGCAAAGGAAGCACTTGAAGCGATAAGCAGTACCACTCTTGAAAACGCACTGTGCTTTATGAACGGAAAAAAGAACGGAAACGAAGTATTCTGACGTTTTTGTTTTTATTACGGATATCTGATTTTTTTATAAAAAAGCAAAACAACCACCGGTTCGGAGAATTTTTTCCGGACCGGTGGTTGTTTTATTATAACAAAGCTAACGCAGTCATAAGATAGCAATTTTCAGACTCGGGCTGCCCTGACTGTGACCCTGCTTTTTCCGCTGAGTGTGCAGGTAAATATAGTTATGTCCCATTCATCAGAACCATACTCCATAGCCTCCGTATCTGATCCGTCCACAGTTTCTGTCTGAATAACACTGTATTCATGTATATTTCCCTGCGCATCAGTAAAATATATCATATCGCCGGTTATCATTTCAGAAATACTTCCGAAGTGTGAATTATAGTTATGTGCGGCTATTATTATGTTTCCTTTTTTTGTACTGCCTTTATACCGGCAGGGGGAATTTTTCAGGTTATCATAGCTTAGCTCATCATAGACCGGAAGCTCAAGTGAAAGACGCGGTATACCAAGTATTCCTGTATACATATTTCCGTCTATGTTTATAAGCGGACAAGACTCCTTTGCATAATACGTTTCATCATCCTTTGATATATACTTATCAAAAACATCAGGAACATAATCCGTATATATGGCTTCGGTCACTACCGGTGAAGCTTCAGGTATCTCCTGCTTTACCCGGTTCAGTAACTCCTGTGCGTATTTACCGCTTTGATTATCCTGAACTATATTGTAAACGGCAAGAGCAACTGCTGATGATATCATAAGTGAGCCTGCAGCAATGACAAGGTTTCCGATACTACTCTTCTTCATCTTCATCACACTCTCCGTCCGTTCTCAGCTTGATACCGCATGAAAGCACTATTATTCCCGCCCCTCCGAACAAAAGAACCGGCCACCATAACTGACCTGTCTGCGGAAGCTCTTCAGCAGTCATATCATCTTTATTTTTTTCACTTGTTACTTTCTCATGAGTCTGACTCATATCCTGTGATATATCAGTCGATACAGATTCGGCTGTGGTGGAAACCACCATACCGCCTGATACCAGCTGAGTAATCACCGTAGTTACTTCGGATTCGGAAGGCATACTTGTAACCGGAAAATCAGCGTTGGGATTGTATGTATTTACTACGGCAAAGTTTGTTTCATCTTTGTCATAAACCATTGTATAATCCTGCGGCACGGTATCAACCCTGACACGCCATTCATAATCAGGCTCTCCTGACCATTGAAACGTCCAGTCGTTTTCTTCGTTAAGCTCTATTTCGATATACAGTTCATTGTCACGATATATCTCAACGTCAACCTTGCTTGGACGGCTATCGTTTTCATCATCGTTTTTCCAGATATTTTTTACCGTATATGAAAAACGCATATCATCATCTGACAATGTCACAGATGACATTTTTATATATGCAGTAACGTCTTTTCCTGTATATCCCTCTTTTATAGTATCATGTATCTCAAACATGACTACAGACGGAGTATGAATTTTTTTATCTGTTCTTATCTTTCTACCCGAAGCAATATACAGTCCGTTCTTAAGTCCTTCGAGCTTCAATGTTCCGTCATCATCTGTCCTGCCTGAAGCCGTGGGAGGAACCTTATCAAGAACCGCATAGTTCTCAAGAGTTGCGCCTGTCTGAACAGCTTCAGATGAGTCAGAGTGATTCAGCAGGACCTTATAATTCTTAAAGTATCCGGCAAGATTGTAGCTGTCATCTTTTCCACGCTCACCGACTCTGTATATTTTCCATTCCATATTTACTATAGGGTCGTTTTTATCCTTACAGATGACCGTAAAGGTCCCGTCTTTTTCTTTTGCAGATACGGATATCCCTTGACCTTCAGCGCAAAAGAAAATCATAACTGCAACGCACAGCATAGCCGCAGCTTTTTTCATGACCTTTGCATACATTTTTACTCACCGCCTTTTTTACACATCCGCTAATATATTTTTATTGCCTTGCACATCTGTTTCCTACAGTCACTCCGTGCATATCGGCTGATAGTGATTGAAAATTTTTTTCCTTTACTATAGTTTAGAAGCTTTCAAAAAGCAACTCATATTTTATTTTAGAAACACTTGTTTTCTTAGCCGATCTGCCGCCCATTACCCAGTACAGCACAAGAAGCATTATGAGAGGAAGGCATACTACAGGAAACACCGCCATCGAGTCTACCTGCATAGCGTCTGATGTTACCTTTGCGTTTGAACGGTATATGGTATCTATACGCTTTGATCTGAGAAGCAGTCTGTGGGTATTTACTCCGTACGGCGTACAGGTCATGAGAGTTACATAGTCTTCTCCGGGAACCACACGGATATTTGAAAGGTCATCAGGAGTTACTATCGTTATATCTTCGACCTCATATGTAAAAATCTCGTTTAGTATTGTTATTGTAAATGTATCTCCGACTACTACCTTATCAAGATCAGTAAAAAGCTTTGCTGTCGGAAGTCCTCTGTGAGCAGATATTACCGAGTGCGTAGTCTTGCCTCCAACCGGAAGCGATGAACCCTGAAAATGACCCGCTGCAATACTCAGGACCTCTTCACCAGTTCCGTGATATATCGGAAAGTCAACGTTGATAACCGGTATGGAGATATACCCCATAACACCCGTCCCTGATACATCAAGTATATGATTATATCCCGGGACCTTATCGTAGAACAGAAAAGGCTCATCTACCCTGGCAAGCTTTCTATTATATTCCCTTGCCTCTTCAAGCATATTCTCAAGAGCCTCTGTGTCGATTTTTTCTATAGTTTCGTTATAGCTTGCAACCGCCTTGCTCTGTACCTTGCTATTCCACCAGTTACTTACTATAGGATACAGCATTATAGATATTCCTGCAAAAAATATAAGAGTAAAAATAAAGGTCGCAGCTTTTCCTGTTTTTCTCTTGGCCATATTTTTTCCTCCTTAATACCGACGACAGCCGAAGCTGTCGTCAGTGAAATTAAGGGTTGTGTGGATTTTATTATGAATTTAAGAAGATTTCAAGATATGATTTTTTGTTACTCTTCTTCGTTGTTTTTCATTCTCTTCTTGGTTATAAGGTATATACCTGCTACTGCCGCCATTGTTCCGCCGCCAATGTAGAAGATAGTTGTACCGATACCACCTGTGCTCGGAAGAGATGAACCACGGTTGTTTTGTATTTCTTTAGATACAATACCATTAGCCAGATCTGATGATGCACTGTTATCTATCTTAAGAGCGGTAAGTGCTTGTGAAGGGGTAAAACTATCCCATCCCTGTCTGTCAGATATCATTTCGGCTGTTATAGTTATATCAGTTGCGGGAATTGTATTATATCCGGCAGGTGTTTTTGTTTCCTCAATAGTATATGTTCCTGCGTCAAGTCCGACAAACTTTGCAATACCGCTTCCGTCTGTTGCTATGGATGTTCCGGTGTTATCCCATCCGGTGATCCTTCCGTTCTCGATCTTAGCATACTGAGTAGTATCCTTCTTCTTGATTTTAAATTCTGCAACGCCTGCACCTGCTGTATCATACTGATCACTATCGGATGAACTCTGAAGCTTTTTGAGTATATCAAGTTCATATGTGAACACGATAACCTGGTCTTCGGGAGTCTGACCTGAGCTTGACGCCGGTGAAGCTTCATTAGGGTCATTTGAGAATTTCAGATATGCTTTACTTTTCTGACCATCAGTTCCGATGTCAGACTGGCTATTAAGCTTTGCCTTGTATTCAACTGTTACTATTGAATCCTTATTTACATTCACACCTGTAACAGTTTTTATATTATCAAACTTCACATTTATAACATTATTATTCTTGGTGATCGTTGCCTGAGTTGTAACATCAACACCATCAACTCTGACAATTACGCCCGAAGTAATTCTATTATTCTCCACTGTTACGCCAACATAATCAAATCCACTGTCCAGCGTATCCACTATCTCATAGTAATACCCGTTTGTATAATCATCTAACGTACTCGGCAAAGTACCGATGTCTATAAACGAGATCTCTTCGCCTATACTGTAGTCTGCTACGTCGTTGTAATCGGTATAATTATTAAAAGCGTCTAAGTTTTTGGTTGGACCGTCAATATCGTAGTCATTAGTTATATCTGTGTTTTCTTTAACCTTTTTCTTAAGAGTCGGAACAGACTTTTTGGTGTTTATCAGACTTTCAATAGAGATTGTTCCTCCGGAAACCTGAAGTATATAATTTACCTTCGCGTCGTTTGAATCTACAGTTTCTGTTCTTACAAGATAATAACCTGATCCGTTATTAACACTGGAAGATCCTGTTGTTAGCACCTCGTCACCAGTGCCGTTTATATATGGAGCAATAAACTTTGCAAAAGCCTTGGCGATAGCTGTATCCTGTCCCGTTCCGAGAGCTTTGGCTATATCATCGGCTGACTCTACTGAAGCAAAAGGTTTTTGTCCTCCGACATCAAGGTTCTTGATATTGGATATGACGTTCTGGCTGTCAATATCATCACCCCAGGTGATCTGCCCAAGCGCTCCATCCGAATAAGTACCTTTAAAAACCTGATATGCCTTATATGTAGTAGCTTCTGCATATACCGCATCCTGTTGGAAAGGCATCACTGTCATAGGTACCGCAAGACTTAATGCTGCAACGGCAGCGATAATTGACCTTCTGAAAATTTTTGTCTTTTTCATAATAAAACCCTCTTTCTCTAAATCATTAACTTTTTTAAACTTACTGTTTTTTAACGCTTATAATTAACGCTGATATTTATGACGGCGTTTTACAAACTGATATCCTGATACACTGCACACTATCATCACTATTCCTGCAATGTAATACCCCTTGGCACCTGTGCCTCCTGTTGACGGAAGAAGAACTGTGTTTTCATCCTGCTTTCTTCCGTTTGTAACCCCGATGTTGTTTGAAAGCTTCTCCAGAACAACACCATCATCATCGGAATAACTAACCAGCTCATACTTATCCGCCCGACTTCCGTTTATGCTTGTTTCTTTTATATGATAGGAGTACGCCTGTCCCTTACCGTTTGTAGCCGGAAGTCCGTCAAATATATATGTCCAGTTGTTATTTTCATCAAGAACTATTGTTCCGATAAGTACATATTCACCATTGTTATACGTATAATCCCCGCCTGTTCCGCCGATACCTTCAACTTTTGCAGTCGGTTCATATACTGTGTTTTTTATCGTATATGTTGAACCATCGGTAAAACCTATAACGATTCTCGAAATCTCAGCAGAACGAGTAGACTTAAAATACAGGAAATCATCCTTAAAGCTTTCTGCTGTTATTCCGGCCGGATTTTTATAATACCATATGGCCACATTATCCTTGAGTCTGAAGCTTTCTGTTTCAAAGGAGCTGTCAGAGTTTGTACCGGGATCGGTATATATCATGTAAAGTCCGGTATCACTCTGCCGGTCAGGAAATCCTGTCAGTGTACTGCGATAATGCACCTCCACACGCTCAAAAACCTTCTTGCTCAGATACCCCCTGACACCGGAAAACTTATGAGTCATTCTCTGCGCGTTATAGCTTCCTTCATACTGCATATAAGTATTATCGCCAAGCAGGTTATCACTCAGACTATACTTTAAAAACTCAACTGTTTCATATTCATGTACAGTATCACTCGGTGTTATAGAGCTTATGTCCTCTGCAAAGGTTATTTCTACTTTATCAAGCTCATAATCATTACCTTTGTCAGTAAATCTTGTAATGATAAGCTTATAATCCTCCTCTTCATTCACAACGCAGCCATCAGTTTCCTGTATACATGGACTTGTTGGTGTCGAATACTCTCTGAACATATCATAGTTTTCATATGCGTTACCCTGATAGATAAGTACTCTTCCTGAATAATTATCACCGCTTGTTCTTTCGGTAAACGTAATCTTTACAGACTTGATGGTTTTTCCTTTAAAATCCTTCAGATAATAAACCCATGCCATCTGACTATCTATGTTTATACGGTCTTCCTCCACAAAGTTATGTCGGTAAAGCACCAGAGTCTTAGAACTGTCTGCCGACGGAGTATCAGGAACCGACGGAGTATCAGGCGGTGTACTGCTATATACCTGATTGGTAAGCGTATACGTTGAACTATCGGAGAAGTAAAAAACTATCTTTTCTATCGCAGCCGGTTCATATGTTTTTATTCTGAAAAATCCGTTTTCATAAAATTCATTTACCGCTATATCGTTAAAAGTATATGTTGTTATATTACCTGACGAACTGCTGGAACTCTCAAAAAGATCATAACTTGAAGAAGACTGCCACTGTGATGATATTTTATGTATTCCGAACCAGTCAGCATTATTTGTTCCGCCAGAGGCGATACATGATGCGTCTCTGTAATGAACTTCAAACTTTTTTAGTATCTTGTTTTTATAAGGTCTGAAGTCATTATCATTTTCAACATACAATATATCTGCATTATCATTATGATAACCTTCTCCGGCTTTTTTAAACTCCTGAGTTTTGCCGTTATAAATTACAGGGTCGGAATCTGAATCCTCATAATTCATATAATAGAGATACAAGCCCTCTCCGGCTTTTTTTATCGTATGCTCTCCCGCTGCCAGATCTGTGATCAGATTTCCGCCTGACACGCTCTTTTCCTGATCATCAATCTTTACACTTGAGGGGTCATAGTTAAAAAAGAGCTTCAGCCTTCCGGGCTTTGAGGTTGTAAACGAAATCGTTGTATCGTCTTCAAGTCCAAGACAATACTTGTATTCTGTATTGTTATTCCAGACGCTTCCTTTGCTTGTATAAAGAGTACCGTTGATATTATAGAACGAGCTTAGCTTTCCGTTTATTGTAAAGTTATGTTCTTTTTCTGACTGAGTGAAAGTCGGAGCTCCTGTAGGAATATTTGATATATCCTTATCAAATGCTATATCCACTTTTTCAACACTTACACCCTCATTGTTGATAAGTATTATAAACTTGTAAGGCTGTCCGTTTCTCACTATGATTTCTCTTTTGGGTTCAAACAAGGCATTTGTCGTTTTAAATTTTTTACTCTCACCAACCAGATAAACGGTATTATGAATCATGACCTCATTGTCATTTGCAAACTCTGATACGCCTGAAGGATTTGTAAGAGTAACGTCTGCCTCCATAATAGTTTTACCTTCAAAATAATTCAAGCAACATACAAACGCTCTTGTGCTGCCCATGTTTTCTACAACAAAATCATCTGCAGTAAGACTGAGTATCTGATTCTGATTATATGACTGAGAAAGAGCAAACATCGTATTAGTCTGAGGAAGTGCATAGTTCAGGATACTCAGCTGATCAACTGCTTCTTCAAAAGTGATCTCAATCTTTTGAATATTGCCTTGATTACCTGTATAATCTATGTAGTATATACTATAATCACTTTGTAATTCAGGATCCAGATAATATCCATTTACTATATTATAATTCATAACATGAGTCGTGAATGTATCACTTGTCACAGTATAGTCCCATTTAAACTCGTTATTTGAAACACTTCTTGCAACAATAATTCTACCATTGTAACTTCCGTTTTCATCAAAGGTAAGTTTTACAGAGCTTATAGTTTTATCTTTATAATCATCAGGAATAGTATAATACCAGACTCTATCACCCAGACCCGCAACAGAACCATAGCTACTGTTCTCAGGTTCTACAGTCACTGTATTTCCGTCTACATTAACATCTCCGGAGCCCTGATTATTATTATTGCCGCTATCTCCTGACCCCTGATTGTTATTTTCGCCGGTACTGTTATCACCACCATCGATTTCAGGGTTTTTACCTGCTAACTTACGGTATACTTCGATAGCTACAGAGCTTATACCGTCCCTGATATTATCCTTCCAGATTTTATTTACTGTAAGACTGTTTTTAATAAGCTCGTTTGTAATCTGTATAACTGCTGTTTCATTATCATTTATGGAACCGGCATAAACAGTATTTCCGCTGCTTCCGTTATATGTATAAACTGCTTTGTATCCGTAAACAGAATCCTCAACCACTCTGTAATAGTAAGCTGTATCTGTATTGATATCCTTTTTCGGAAGATTTGTAAAAGTATACGATGTCGTAAATTCCGCAGAAGCAATATCTGTCCAGTTTGTATTATCGGTACTGTGCCTGAGCGTTACTCTTACCGGAATGTTATACTGTCCTACCGGACTTACATAATCAACGATTCCCGGTATTTCGGAAGCGTTCCATTGCTTTGTCACTGTTAAGGAAATTGTACTGTCTTTCTTTTTAGTATTTTTTATAATGATATTTCCGGAAGAATTAATGTTATATGCGTTGTTTTCATAAGTAACATTATAATCAGAGTGTCCGGCAGTTTCTTCTACATAATAATAAATCGTATTGCCGTTTTCTTCTGTCGGAAGATCATAAAACGTGAATGTTTCCCGACCGGTACTTAAAAAAGTTTCATCTCCGACCTGAACCCTGTCAACCGGTATGTTGTTATCAAGCTTTGTTGAAGATTTGTAAAGTCTGAATCTTATTTCCGATGCAAAACCTGACTGACGATTATTCTGAGAATCATACCATTGCTTTTCAACAGTTATATCTGTATGCTTCACATTTCGTATTGTTACCTTGCGGTCTATGGTATTAAGACCGTTCGACGAATACTCGGCTTTATATCCATCACGTTCGACTTCTTTTACATAATAATAAATAAGCTTATCATTATCTCTTACAGGAAGCTCACTGAATACACCCTGCCAGTTGCCGGAGCTGTTCAGAAGTATATCCTGAACAACATTTCCGTTTATATCCTTCGCCTGTTCATTTACGTTTTCAAGAGATAGCCTTGGTTCATATGCTTTATAAAGAGCAACTGTTATATTATCTCCTGTATGATTATCGTTGCCATCATTCCACATCTTGTTTATGGTTATACTTATGGGCTTCTCCTCAGTATCACCATTGTTTTCGTCTTCGTAAACAGGATTCTGCCAGTCAACATCTTCAAGCTCTGTTCCTTCGAACTGAATATCGTTTCTGTGACTTTCACCTGTTGCTACAAACTTGTATGCAATGATAGTTCCGTTGGTATTACCTGCTGCATTTACATATCCTCTCGGAACCAGAAAAGTACCGTTTTTGGATTCGCCAAGTACTATCTGTGCGTCTGTTCCAAGACCGTCTTCACTCTCACCGAAGGGCACGTAAACTGTACTGCCGTCATCATCCGTTCTGGAATTTACAAAGTTATATATTACTCTGCAGTTTGGCGCATCAAGCGGAACCTCGCCTGTTTCAAATGCATTACCGTTCTCATCATAAACTCTCCATGATTTGCTGAATGCCACACTGTCAGTATCTTCTCCTCCTACATGCACTGTAAGAAACAGGAACTTATCATTATCGAGACCTTTTATATGAAGAACCTTGCTGCATGTTGACATCTCTATATAGCCGCTCAGATCGAGCATATAATATATATATTTGTCAGTTACGTCTGTAAAATCAAGAGTATAGTTTTCTCCGTCTTCTACCACACTGACTCCGGCCGAATCAGGTCTGGCTGCTATTTTTCTTGAAAGCTCCGAAAAATAATCAAGCTCTCTTGAAATGTTTATATACGGCTTATAAGGCTCCTCTATAAGTATACGCTGGTCAAGTTCCATATCGCCGCCGAACTTATCAACAGGAATATATGTTGTATAACCGGTTTCTTCCTTGGTTATGCAGAACCTTACATCCTCAAGGCTCTTCACATATCCGTTTCCAAGAACAAGCTGTGTACCATATGCATTGGCAAGATCCACACCGGCACCGAGTTCTCTTATATAGTTTACAGAGCTTTTTCCTGCAAGTCTGTTGCTGTATACACCGAACGCTCCGCATTCTGTAAGAAGATTTGTTGCTAAATTTCCGTGAACGTGAGACCTCAGAGCGACTTCTTCTGCAAATATATGAAAGTTATTCGCAAGACCGAGTATAGCTCCGGGATTTGCCTGCCATAAAGAATCTGAATCACCTGCAGGATTAGTTGCGATATCCAGAAGCATAGGATCATTATAGACCATGTGGAGAGGTTTTCCGAATACGCTGAACACTCCGAACGCTTCGTTGTTTTCAAGGTTCTGCTGATATTCTTCAGGACTCTGCTCAGAACCAAATTCTATAGCTTCATAGCATTCTTCCGAATGCACATGCTCCTCAAGTCCGCATATATATGTATAGCATTCATCTGTATGCACATGCTTTGTTTCTTCTACACTGACAGCTCCTTCAGTATCAGCAGGCTGTTCAGCAGATGACTGTGAAGTATTCTCTTCATATTCTGAAGCTTCTGATGTTTCGGGTATATCAGAGACTTCCGTTATATCTGAAGCTTCCTGATCTTCTGATATAATGCTCTCTTCAGAAGACTGACCACTGTTTTCTGAAGAAACCTCAGCAGCAGCAACTGCATAAGGGGATTTTTCTTTGTCATTTTCAACACTGTCTGCGGCAAGCTGTTCAAAACCGCATATAAGACTTTTGCACTCTTCAGTATGAGTATGTTCGATAAGCGAACAGCCGCGGCTTCCTGCCTTGCTGTCAGCCGGCATTATAAGTATCGAGGATACTATCACTGAAACAAACAAAGACAACGCTGTGAGAACAGCAATATATCTGTTATGCCTGTTATGCTTCTTCAGTGTATTGTCAAGCAGCTCCTGAATCATATTCACAACGTCACCCCCCAAAAAGTCTTATATCACGGAAAGCTATCCGACAGTCCCTACCTTCTCCCAGGGCCACAGCCTGAAAATAACTTTTCCTATTATGTATTCTTCAGCTATACATCCGACAACTGTTGTTCTGCTGTCTACTGATGTAAGACGATGATCTCCCATTACAAAAATTCTGCTTTCCGGAACCTGATACGGCATCTGTATATCACATTCTCCGAGAGCTTTTTCATTAAGATACGGCTCATAAAGCTCCTTATCGTTTACAAATACCGTACCGTCCTCTTTTAACTCTATCATATCTCCTGCAACACCTATAACTCTTTTTAACAGAATCTTATTGTTAAAATAAAATGCTACAACATCTCCGCTCTCAAAACTTCCCTGCTTATTGCATACTATAAGCTCATCATGCTCAAGTGTAGGCGTCATGCTTGTTCCTGTTACCCTGAGTATCGGAAGAAACAGCATTGAAATAATAACTGCTATTGCCGCTACTACTATCAATGACGCTGCTGTACTTCTGAGCATTTTAAAAAAATTATTTTGATACTTAAGTCTTTTCAGTTCTTCTTCAAGCTGTTGTGCTGTCGGCAAATCCGAAATCCTCCGCAGCTTCAGCTTCTTCTTCACTCTTTTCATAACTATTATTCCTTTTTTCTGATTTTTCAAGATATCTTAAAACCGATTGTTCTATACTTTTAGATAATTTATCAATATCCTCGTCTGTAAGAACTGTATTCTGTTTGTTTGAAATATTTTCAAGCTTTACCTTCAGTTCTTCATTCTCTTGGTGTAATCTGTCAAGTTCTTTTCTCATGAAGAAAAGAACATCAATAAGCTCAGCCCTTTTTAAATGTTTTAATTGTTTTTCAGTCATATTACCAACTCCGTAGTGAATTTTTTCGAGTTTTTTAGTACTTCTATCTATTATTAATTATATCATTGTTTTTAAGCTTTTTCAACACATTTGAGCAAAAATAATTGTGGTTTTTATGTATTTTGGCACAAACACACAACCATGTAATGTTGTAAACGTACAATATGCTACAACAGCTTTAATTAAAGAGCAGTTTTTTCTGTTTTTAAAAAATTTGTATACATGTACAAATTTTTTATATATGATTTTGTATCTCCATAAAAAAACCTCCTGCATATCCCATAGTACAGGATAGCAAGAGGTGATTTTTTTAAACAAATATATTTTCAGAAGTTATCAAGTCTGTTTATTATAGTGATTATCAGAATGAATCTGTCGTTTACTATATCATTTCCAATAATCCACATCATCAGGAAGCCCGATATTCTTTGCGAGGAAAACAGGCTCTTTTCCTTCCTTACGTTGATCTTCATAGTCCCTCAGGGCTTTCAGAGAGTATTTTCCGAGGAGTAAAATAACAGGAATATTTATTATAGTCATGCCTCCCATAGTAATATCAGCAATATTCCAGAGAAGGTCAGCACTGAGTCCTGCACCGGCAAATATGACAAGTGAAGCTATTATATGATAAACCCGCATAAACTTTTTTCCGGGAACTTTTCCGAGAATAAAAATAAGACACTTATCAACATAAAAAAGATTTCCAAGAAGTGTTGTAAAAGCAAAAAGAATCATGGCAACGGTAATAAAAACGGGGCCGAAGGAACCGAGTGATTTGCTGAGAGCAGCCTGAACATAAGGCGCTCCGGAAAGCTCCTTTGTAGGTTCAACTCCTGAACACATACACATAAAAGCAGTAGCACTGCATATTACAATAGTATCTATAAACACTGAAAGTATCTGCACGAGTCCCTGCTTTGCAGGATGAGTGGTATCAGCGGAAGCGGAAGCGTTAGGGGCTGAACCAACACCTGCCTCGTTACTGAAAAGTCCTCGTTTTATGCCATACATAACACACGAACCGCCAAAGCCTCCGAATATAGCATCAAGATCAAAAGCCTCAGTAAAAATTGCTGTCAGAACTGACGGCAGTGATGTAATATTCATAACAATAATAAGCAGTGAAACAGCTACATACGCTATTCCCATAACAGGAACAAGGAAGGTAGTTGTTTTTATAACTCTTGAACCGCCGCCCATAAGACAATAGCATACAAGTGCTGCTATTATAAAACCTATTATCCACGGTGAAGATTCTTCATTGTAAAAACCATAAGCCGAAAACGTAGACTGAAGGTTGTACGAAGCAAGCATATTAAAACCAAAGCCGTAAGTCAGAATAAGAAACACAGAAAAAACTACTGCAAGCGGTCTGCACTTCAACGCAGTTTCGATGTAATACGCAGGCCCTCCGTAGCTTCCCTCCGGTCCTCTTTTTTTGTAGATCTGAGCAAGCGTGCTTTCTATAAAAGCAGACGCACCTCCGATAATAGCTATAACCCACATCCAGAATACGGAACCAAAGCCTCCGAGACAAAGCGCAGTAGAAACTCCGACGATATTGCCTGTTCCTACTCTTGAAGCAGTTGAAACCATAAGTGCCTGAAACGAAGAAACTCCATCCTTATCGGCCGGCTTGTCCATAACAGCCCTGAGCTGCTCTTTAAAAAGCCTGAAAGGCGCAAACCTTGTCCTCACTGTAAAATACAGTCCGCACGCAATAAGCAGAATGATGAGTATATAGCTATACAGCACATCACTTATCGATGCAATTATTTCATTCATAATACTCAGTAACTCCTCTCCGGTTAGAAAAAATTTTTATAAAAGAGAAAAACCTCACAAATGTTGCAAAGCACCGTTTAAAATTATATCATAGTTCACTAAATCAGTCAACCGTATAACACAATTGATTTTTAAAAAACATTATTTCATATCGTCTGATAGTTATTGAAAAAAATATTTTTCGTTTACTATATTCCATAAAATGAATTCAAAAAAAAGAAAAAAACTCATAACCATTGATATTTCTTCATAAATATGTTATACTTCTTATTGTGTATTTTTATTTTTTACGAATTTTTTATGGAGGATTCTGATATGAAATTCAACGATATTGATTTTGATACTTATTTTAAAAATTACCCCGACGCAAACGGCTTCTACGGAAAGTACGGCGGCGCATATATATCTGATGAACTAAAAAAAGCAATGGAAGAAATAACAGAAGCTTATTTTACCATATGCAAATCAAGCAAGTTTATAGGCGATCTCCGCAAGATCCGCAAGGAATTTCAGGGCAGACCAACACCGATATCATACCTTGAACGTCTTTCGAACAGTATTGGTCACGTACAGCTTTATGTAAAGCGTGAGGATCTCAACCACAGCGGCGCTCATAAGCTCAATCACTGTATGGGTGAAGCTCTTCTTGCAAAGTATATGGGCAAGAAAAAAGTAATCGCAGAAACAGGTGCAGGACAGCATGGTGTTGCTCTTGCTACAGCGGCTGCTTACTTCGGACTTGAGTGTGACATCTATATGGGCGCAGTTGACATCAAAAAACAGGCTCCTAACGTTGCACGTATGAAAATCCTCGGCGCAAACGTAATCGAAGTAACTCACGGTCTTGCTACTCTCAAGGAAGCTGTTGACGCTGCTTTCACTGCATACTCCAAGGAGTACAAGGACTGTATCTACTGTATCGGTTCCGTTCTCGGTCCTCATCCGTTCCCTATGATGGTTCGTGATTTTCAGAGTGTAGTCGGTGTTGAAGCAAGAGATCAGTTCACAAAAATGACCGGTGAGCTCCCTGACGCAGTTGTAGCCTGTGTCGGTGGTGGTTCAAACGCTATGGGTATCTTCTCAGGCTTCCTTAATGACCCTGTTGATCTTTATGGTGTTGAACCTCTTGGAAGAGGTCCGGCTCTTGGAGACCATGCTGCAAGCTTAAAATACGGCACAGAAGGTATTATGCATGGCTTCAACAGTATTATGCTCAAGGATGAAAACGGAGAACCTGCTCCGGTTTACTCCGTTGCAAGTGGTCTTGACTACCCTTCATCCGGTCCTGAACACGCATTTCTCCACGATATCGGCAGAGTAAAGTATGACGTTGTTGATGATAAAGAAACTATCGACGCATTCTTTACACTCTCAAGAATGGAAGGTATCATACCGGCTATCGAAAGCTCTCACGCCGTTGCATACGGCATAAAGCTCGCTAAGCAGATCGGCAGAGGTTCAATACTTATCTGTCTTTCAGGCAGAGGCGATAAGGATATGGATTATATTATTGAAAAATACGGCATACGCTAAACGATAAACCACATCAAAAAAACTCTTATACATGCAAAAACTCCGGTTTCTTCAAAATACGAAACCGGAGTTTTTTTTATGCTTCGAAAAGTCCTGATGACAATTATGGTGAAAGTCAGATTTATTTTAACGTTCACTATATCTGTTACCTGCATCGGGAAGCGGGTTCACTTTTTCTCCTGTTCTTTACAATAATTATCACCACTGCCAAAATCACAACAAAGACGGCTGATACAATTATTATAACAGGAACAGCGTTAAATTTAAACGCTCCGTCAGGTAAAGTGTCAGACATAAATACAAGCGTTCTGTCATACCATTTTTGTTTCCTTATACTGAAGCCTGCACATGAAAATTCCTTGTCAAGCGCTTCAACAGAGATCTCATAGCAATATCTGCCATCAGCTGTTTCTGTAAAATATGAAAAATCATTATCACTTGCATTACCGGCTTCTTCTCTTGTGCCAAGGAACAGCTTTTCGTAACCAGTTCCGCTCAATGTCATCACAGCTGTCATACTGCCGTTTTCAACAGTCAGCTGACAGTCAATTATCTTGAACATAGATGAGCTTGATTTTACTTCAATACTGTATGTACCGTCATTTAAACTATCAGCATAAATCGGATCCATCTCCTTTTCACAGGAAAAAAAACATGAACATATTATAAGAAGCATTAAAATCAAAATACCTTTTTTCATTATATCACCCGAATAAATACCGCCGGTTCTGACCTTAGGCATAATTGCAAAATAAATCAGTTAAGACCCTTTACCGCTTCTGATGTGTGATCAACATACATATCCTGCACCGCTTCAATTGAACCAAGACCTTTTAAAGAACACTCGACCTCAATGCCCTCTGCTTCAAACGCAAGCTTCCAGCTGCCCTCCTCATCGCCTGCCATATCGTTGTTTGCATGGTCACCTGCAACTACCATAAGAGGCTGAAGAACTACCTTTGTATATCCGCCTGCCTTAACGCCTTCAATTACATCTTCAAGTGTAGGACTACCTTCAACTGTGCCGACAAAATAGTTTGAATCGCCTTTTGCTGTAAAGGTTTCCTGCAGCTTGGCGTATGCTGAATTTGCTTCGTGATGTGTGCCATGACCCATAAACACAACTGCTGTTCCTTCAGTATTGTAAGCGGCTGTATCAGCTGTGAGAGCGTCAGCAAGTGCTGTATAGTCTGCATCAGATGTGAGAAGCGGTACACCAACGGAAACCTTGTCGAACTTTTTTTCGTATTTCCCGATGACCTCCATAAGATCATCATATTCAAATCCGCTTATAACATGTGTAGGCTGAACTACAAGCTCCTTAACTCCGTCATCAACAAGTTTCTCAAATGCTTCTTCAACGTTGTGGATAGCTGCGCCGCCATTTTCCTTAATAACATCAATTACTATCTGACTTGTAAATGCACGTCTTACCTCATAATCAGGGTTTGCTTCCTTGATTGCGTTTTCCACCGCACCTATCGTCACCTCTCTGTTGTCATCAAAGCTTGTACCAAAGCTTACCGCTAAGATGACAGGCTTCTTTTCCTCCGCCTGACAACCGCTCATTGCCATTGCCGAAGCCATGATTCCTGCCATAATAAGTGCCTTTGTGTTTCTTTTCATTTTTAATACCATCCTTCTTCGTGTCTTTCCACGATAAATAATAAAAAATGCGCCTTTACCTCAAGTAAAGACGCATAGTTATACAAATACAAACGGGCATAGTGCCGCACTAAATCAAGCCCTACAGACATAGTTAGACCTGATGTATATGTAAACGTACTGCCAATTTTACTCGTGGCATTGAAATCATATTCAGATACAATTTCCGTACAAAAAACAGGCAGGTCTCCCGACTTATGTATCAACGCTCAGAAAGGTCTTCCCACGATAACGCAGTGACTTGTGCTTTAAAAGCACTATCTTTCTTCGCTCCTCAATTACGGTGACGAGTTCGTGCGGGAATTACTGCAAAATGCAATGCACCCGACTTCCCTTTTCATCGGACCCGATCTCTGAATACAGAAACGTCCGACACCTGTTATTTATTAATATTGCCTTGCACATCCGTTCCCTGCGGTCACTACGTGCATATCGGCTAATAAAGAACGAAAAAAAGTTCTTTTCGTTCTTTATTATTTTTCAATGTGATAATCATATCACAGTACAGTAAATTTGTCAATACCATCGTTCAATATATTGTAAACAAGCTCCATATCAGTGTTTTATCTCTTCTCTCCGTCTAGCAAGTCAACTGCATTTTTTTTATTTCTACTGTAAATATATAGTGAACGTGACTTTCACTATAATTCTTATGGATTATACTATTGAAAAGTACACCCATACACTAAACAATAAACCACATCAAAAACTCTTATACATGCAAAAACTCCGGTTTCTTCAAAATACGAAACCGGAGTTTTTTTATGCTTCGAAAAGTCCTGATGACAAGTATCTGTCACCTGTATCGGGAAGAAGAACAACTATGTTCTTTCCGGAGTTCTCCTCACGCTTTGCAAGCTCTATCGCCGCTGCAGCTGCTGCACCGGATGAAATACCAACCAGTATTCCCTCCGTCTTACCTATGAGTCTTGCTGTTTCATAGGCTGCTTCATCTGATATGGTTATTACTTCATCATAGACGTCTGTGTCCAATACCTCAGGAACAAAGCCTGCCCCTATTCCCTGTATCTTATGAGCACCTGACTTACCTTCCGTCAAAACAGGCGAAGATGCCGGTTCAACCGCAATTACTTTTATATCAGGATTCTTTGACTTCAAAAATCTTCCGACCCCTGTAATAGTACCACCTGTTCCGACTCCTGCTACAAAAACATCAGTTTGCCCGTCAGTATCCTCCCATATCTCAGGTCCTGTAGTTTCAAAGTGCGCAGCGGCATTTGCAGGATTTGTAAACTGTGATGGTATAAAGCTTCCCGGTATTTCCTTTGCAAGCTCATCAGCTTTTTCTATAGCACCTTTCATACCCTTAGTGCCATCACTCAGAACAAGCTCTGCTCCATATGCCTTCATCAGCTGTCTTCGTTCAACTGACATGGTTTCAGGCATTACAATAATGATCCTGTAGCCTCTCGCTGCCGCAACCGCCGCAAGGCCTATACCCGTATTTCCTGAAGTGGGTTCTATTATAACAGAATCAGGAGTAAGTATTCCTTTTCCTTCTGCATCATCTATCATTTTTTTCGCTACTCTGTCCTTTACAGAACCTGCAGGATTAAAGTATTCTGTTTTAGCAAGAAGTCTTGCCTTAAGGCCAAGCTTCTTCTCTATGTTTGACAGCTCCAGTAAAGGTGTTTTTCCGATAAGCTGGTCAGCTGAAGTAAAAATTTTTTTCATAGAAGGCTCCTTTTTATAATCTTGATTTTGTTTTATCATACTGGATATAATAAAAGATATTTATAATATCATTCTATCATATTATAAACTACAAATCAATGATTATAGTGAATATCAAAATAAATTTGCTTTCTATATAGCTATATCCTCAAAAAAAAATCCGAACTCTCTAAAGAGTTCGGATTTTTCATTATTGTCAATACGTGACGAAATTGATCACTTGTGTTTTCGACGTATTTCCACGCTTTTCAGCACTTAAGCTGTCATCCTCTTAGTCGATTCTTTTTCTATATTATACTCATGATCAATTTGCAATAGTT
>SVNR01000023.1 GCA_015066815.1 Ruminococcus sp. | reverse complement strand
AAATAAATTGCGTTTACTATTAGCCGATCTGCACGGAGATGACGCAGTCATCGGATGTGCAAGGCAATATAAATAAAATAATTATAGTGAAAGTCAAATTTATTTTGACGTTCACTATAATTACAGAAAAAACCGCCGAATACTTTTTTTCGGCGGTTTTTCTTCAGAGTAGTGTCTATAGAGCTGCAAGCTCACTGCAGTTCTCCTTAATAGAACCATATAGCTTATTATATATTCTGTAGTACTTTTCGTACTCAGCATTTCTTTCAGGATCAGGAGTCTGGGTTTTATCGGTTTTTATCATGATCTCACATGCTTTTTCTACACTTTCATACACACCTGTTCCTACAAAAGCAAGAATAGCCACACCCAGAGCAGGACCCTCCTTACAGGAAACTGTTTTCACCGGACAGTTATAAAGGTCTGCAAGCATGCTTCTCCACAGAGGTGATGTTCCTCCTCCGCCGCACGCCATCATATCCGATATATCAGTCCCCATCCCGCTTATTATATTTTTACAGTCACGGAGCGAAAAAGCAACACCTTCCATAATGGCTCTGATAAAATGCGCTTTGGTATGCATGGCTGAGAGTCCGAAAAACATACCACGGACATCAGGATCGAGATGCGGCGTTCTCTCACCCATCAGATACGGCAGATAAATAAGCTTATCAGCTCCTATAGATATCTGTTCTGCTTCTCTGTCCATGATGTAATATTCACTGACACCCTGCTCTTCTGCCTGTTTCATTTCTTCGCTGCAAAAATTATCTCTGAACCATTTTAGTGATAGTCCGGCAGCCTGAGTAACCCCCATTATATGCCAGCATCCGGGAACCGCACAGCAGAAGGTATGAACCCTGCCCTCGGGATCGATCTGAACAGAAGATGTGTGTGCATAAACAACACCACTTGTTCCTATAGTCGTGAACGCCTTTCCGTCCGAAACGATCCCTGTTCCTACAGCAGCTGCTGCGTTGTCTCCTGCCCCGCCTACTACCGGTGTTCCTGCCTTAAGCCCTGTCAGTTCTGCTGCTTCTTTTGTTATATAGCCCGTGATATCAACTGATTCATAAACATCTGCAAGAAGCGATCTGTCTATATCAAGCTTCTCTAATATCTCATCAGACCAGCATCTTCCGGGCACGTCAAGAAGCTGCATACCTGATGCATCAGAAACCTCAGTAGCATATACTCCTGTAAGCATAAACCTCACATAATCCTTTGGCAGAAGTATATGACGGCATCTCTTGTAGTTTTCAGGCTCGTTGTTTCTTACCCATAGAATTTTCGAGGCTGTAAACCCTGTAAGTGCAGGATTTGCAGTTATCTCAACAAGTCTTTTTTTGCCTGTTTTTCTGGTGATTTCTTCACATTCTGCAGCTGTACGCTGGTCACACCATATTATAGACTTTCTTATTACCTCGTTGTTTTCATCAAGCATTACCAGTCCGTGCATTTGTCCTGATAGTCCGATACCTGTGATATCTTCTGCGTTTACTCCGCTCTCTGATATCACTTTTTTTATTGTTCCTATACTTGCATTATACCAATCAGCAGGTTCCTGCTCTGCATAACCGTTTCTTTCCTGATAAAGCGGATATTCTATAACAGCAGATGCCATCACCTTACCTGTCATATCAAACAGAACTGATTTTGTGCCGCTTGTTCCTATATCCACACCTATAGCATATTTCATCGGCTGCCTCCGTTTATTATAAGCTGAAGAGAACGTTGTTCACGATTGATTCAAGCATTTCCTGTCTTCCGCTCTTGACCGAGCCTATAACATCGCCTTTTTCAAGTGCGTATTTTTCAAGATCTGCTATAGTTGCTCTGCCTGAAATAATATCAGCACCTATACCACTTTCCCATGAAGAGTAACGTTTTGTAACAAATTCATCCACTCTGCCGTCCTCGATAAGCTTTACAGCCGCTCTCAGACCAAGTGCAAACGTATCCATACCGGCAATATATGAATGGAAAATATCTTCTGCTGTAAACGAACCTCTTCTTGCCTTTGAGTCAAAGTTCAGACCGCCGTTTGTAAAGCCGCCTGCCTTAAGAACCTCGTACATACAGAAGGTTGCATCATATATGTTTGTAGGGAACTGATCTGTATCCCAGCCAAGAAGTGTATCACCCTGGTTTGCGTCGATTGAACCGAATACATCATTATCTCTTGCTACACGGAGCTCATGCTGGAAAGTATGCTGAGCAAGTGTAGCATGGTTTGCTTCGATATTCATTTTGAAGTCCTTGTCAAGACCGTATTTTTTAAGGAAGCCGATAACTGTAGCAGTATCAAAATCATACTGATGCTTTGTAGGCTCCTTTGGTTTTGGTTCTATATAGAAGTCTCCGTCAAAACCGATAGAACGTGCGTAATCAACAGCCATTCTCATAAGGCGTGCCATATTATCCTGTTCAAGCTTCATGTTTGTGTTGAGAAGTGTTTCATAGCCTTCACGTCCGCCCCAGAAAACATAGCCTTTTCCGCCAAGCTTTACTGTAAGCTCTATTGCTTTTTTAATCTGCGCCGCTGCAAAAGCAAACACATCTGCCGATGGTGATGTTCCTGCTCCATGCATATATCTTGGGTTACCAAAGCAGTTTGCAGTACCCCAGAGGAGCTTCTTGCTGCCCATTTTTGACTTTATATAGTCTGATATTTCATCAAGACGACGGTTTGATTCGGCAAGCGAGTCAGCTTCAGGAGCTATATCTCTGTCATGAAAACAAAAATAATCTATAGAAAGCTTATCCATGATTTCAAAAGCCGTATCAACCTTCGCCTTAGCTATTTCCATAGGATCAACTGCACCCCATTTTTTATCTGCAGTGCCTACGCCGAACATATCTGTTCCGTCTCCGCACATTGTATGCCACCATGACAACGCAAACTTAAGATGATCACGCATTTTCTTTCCGCAGATTTCTTCATCAGGGTTGTAGTACTTGAACGCAAGCGGATTTGTACTTTCCTTTCCCTCATACTGTATTTTTCCTATTTCGCTGAAAAACTCTTTCATGACTATTTTTCTCCTCTTATAAAAATATTTTTTTTATGCTGCAGTTAAGCGTTTTTTACGGACAGATAGTTATTGCAAGCTCTTCTGTGCCGGTAAGTCTGAGACTAAGCTTATCAGGCTGTGAAACACCCGCATACAGCGTAAAGCTTTTTCCTGTTATTTCACGGGTTCCGTCCTCATGAACTACTTCAAAGGAGCTTCTGCTTATCGGAACAGACACCGTTTTCTTTTCACCCTTCAGAAGTGATACTCTCCTGAATCCGCAGAGACTGTGATTAGGCACTGCATCAGCAGAAGTGTCTTTTATATAGAACTGAACTACTTCATCTGTATCAAAGTCACCCTTGTTCTCAATCGTCACACTTGCTGTACCGTCACTGTATGTAAGTTCATAACAGCTCACTTCAGAATATGTAAGCCCGTAGCCGAAAGGATACAGAACGTTATCCTGTGCGTATCTGTAGGTTCTGTTCTTCATACTGTAATCCTCAAAGCTTGGAAGCTTTTCGGCTGTTTCATAAAAAGTGACCGGAAGCTTTCCTGACGGCGATACCTTACCGAACAGAATATTTGCAAGTGCTGCTCCGCCCATTTGTCCAGGATACCATGCATGAATAAGAGCGTCGCAGTCCTCTTCAATGTTAATAGCGCTTCCTGCTGCGTTTACAACTATAACAGGCTTGCCTGCTGCAAGTACTGTCCTTAGAAGCTTTCTCTGTGTTTCCGGGAGTCTGAGATCCGTTTTGTCTCCGGAGCAGAATTCGTTTCCTGTATCGCCCTCTTCGCCCTCAAGCGTAGCGTTAAGTCCGACACACAGCACAACTACATCAGCGTTTTCAGCAGCTATCAACGCTTCAGAAAGTCTGTCATCAGCCATTCCGAGATTCATCACACGGTCATTGAACAGCGCAGAGCCTTCCGAATAATATATACGTCCATCGAAGCTTCTTCGTATTCCGTCAAGAAATGTGATGTATTCGTCTGCACGTCCGCAGTAATTTCCTTCAAGAGCCTCACGGCTGTCAGCATTAGGCCCTATCACTGCTATAGCTTTTATACTGTTCTTATCAAGCGGAAGGATTCCGTTATTTTTCAGAAGAACCATTGATTTTTCTGAGCATTCGAGAGCAGCTGCCTTGTGTTCTTTGCATGAAACAACGTCATACGGTATACTGTCGTATCCGGTTTTTTCTTCAAACATACCGAGCCTTGCTCTTGTCCGCATAAGTTTTATACACGCTTTTTTAATATCCTCAGGCTCAATAAGACCTTCTTCAAGAGCTGCAAGTATATGAAGATATGTATTTCCGCAGTTAAGATCACAGCCTGCCTTCAGCGCCATCGCCGCAGATTCGGGAGCCGTTTTTGTGATGCCGTGTCCGGTATGAAAATCTCTTATTGCCCAGCAATCTGATACAAAGTAGCCGTCAAAACCCCATTCCTTCAGCTTGTTCATAAGATATCCGCTTGCACATGATGGCTCACCGTTTACTCTGTTGTATGCACCCATGACGCTTTCTACCTTAGCTTCTTCTACAAGCGCCCTGAAGGCAGGAAGATAAGTTTCCTCCATATCCTTTAGTGATACCTGTGCATCAAACTCATGACGCACCTTTTCCGGACCGCTGTGAACAGCAAAATGTTTTGCGCATGCTGCTGTTTTCAAAAAATCACCTTCACCCTGAAGGCCTCTTACAAAAGCCTTTCCGAGAGCAGCAGTCAGAAACGGATCTTCTCCATAGGTTTCCTGGCCTCTTCCCCATCTCGGATCTCTGAAAATATTTATGTTAGGAGACCAGAGTGTAAGACCCTTGTAGATATCACGGTCATCGTGTGATGAATATGTATTGTACTTGGCTCTCGCTTCTGTTGATGTAATATCTGCTGCTTTTTCGAGAAGCTCGTCATCAAACATAGCCGCAAGTCCTATAGCCTGCGGAAACATCGTGGCAGAGCCGGCTCTTGCAACACCATGCAAGCCTTCATTCCACCAGTTATACGCCTTGAGTCCTGCTTTTTCATTAGCCGGAGCGTCATATCTGAGTTGTTCCGCCTGTTCTTCTGTCGTCATTTTTGAGGTAACCTCTTCAGCTATCTGCTGAAATTTTTTATCGGTCATGCTTAACCTCCGTTTTAACAATACGCCACTTTTCATTTATTACTGCACTTTCGCCCGGCATATAATCCCGTTCATTTCCGACTATCTCGCACTCAATAAACTTTCCGTTTGTATATGTTTCAAAGTTACAGGAAAAATCAGGGTATCTGTATTCGGGATCATAAGCCTCAAACTCTTTTATATATGTCTGATTTCCCTTTATATATTTTGCACTGCCTGATACTACATTAAACCCTACCTTGAATGCCTCGGGAACAGATGGGTCCTGTCTGAGAACTGCACCGTCATCTGTAAGAGTAAACCTGGCATCATCAAGCTTTGAATATGGCCAGAGTGCTATTACACGGTTAGGAAGATATCCTGTATCTTCTGTGTTAAGACTTATATACTCTGTTCCTCCCGGTGCAAGTCCTGTAATAGACCACGGAGCAAATCTGAGCGGCTTATCAGAACAATTCAGTATTCTGTTTTCTATAGAAACAGAGCCGTCATCATTGAACTCAATGAATATTGAATACTGTGTTCCGAAAGGCGTAGGACTCGCAGTAAGCTTAAGAATGTTGTTTTCAAGGCTCACATCAACCTTGCCATTATCCGGATAGTAGGTCTCCGGAACTACCTCAGGTGCACGCCACAGCCTGTGTCCTCCGTATGTATACCATGTGCCGTACCCTTCAACATCAAGCGTAAAATCTCTGTCGATATCTTCAAACAGGATATTCTCTTCCCCGTTCAGAGAAAAATAAAGTATTCGTGGTCCGAATCCGAGAGATGCAATAAGCTTTATGTATTCTGTTTCTACGCAGATACATCTGCCATAGTTTTTGTACTCCTTTTCATAAGAATTAATTTTCATATGAACCTACCTCCTTCTTGAGTTGCATTTGTTTTTATAAAAACTGCAGGTTTAGCTGATTATATTATAATACATAACAGCTTAAAAAGCTTATCAAATATTGCGGTGTGTTTTTCAATTGTTGCTGTATTAAATGTGATTTGTATACATAAATATTGATTTCATATTCAAATTATGTTATAATTCAGTCATACACAGTATATTTATCAGGCATAAGCTGCTATATACACAAGCAATTTTTGAGTGTTTATATCAATCATATTTACATACAGGAGTGACTTATATGATAAAAAATCTCAATGGTGATTTTGAAACTGTCGAATACACAGACAACAGATTTATCATGCTTTATGATAATATCGAGCACGAAAACTATCCGCTTCACTGGCATAACGCCATCGAAATAATCATGCCGCTGGTCAATGATTTTAAGGTATATGCAGGCGGAGTTACGTACAATCTCAGAGAAAGAGAAATAATCGTCATTCCGGCAGGAGAACTACATTCTATGACTGCGCCGGAAAAAGGTCAGCGGATCATTTTTCAATGCGACAACTCAGTGCTGAGCGAATTTTCAGCACTGAACACCATATCCGATACTTTCAAAAAAGTATTGTTCATTGACAGCACTGCATCAGCAAAGGTCAGAAACACAGCTAAAAAAACCATGCTTGAAATCTATGACGAGTACTTCAAAAAAACAGAAACATCAGAAATAAAAATATATCTTAAGCTTTTATCAATGTTCGTAGAGCTTTACGAGGGGTGTATCACAGAAAAACAGGATAAGCTCGGCTGTACATCTGAAAAGCTTGACGAATACAACGAACGCTTCGGCGCAGTTATTAAACACATAGAAAAAAACTACATGTACGACCTGCCTCTTGATCTGCTGGCGGACATTGCTGGTTACAGCAAATACCATTTTTCCCGTATTTTCAAACAGTATATCGGAATGTCTCACACAGACTATGTAAACAGAGTCCGCATAAACACCGCTCAGAAGCTCCTTCTCAATCCTGACATATCAATAACAGAGGTTGCGATGAGCTCCGGTTTTACCAGTATTACTTCCTTCAACCGGGTCTTCAAGGACATAAAACACTGCACACCGTCAGAGTTCAAACGTTTTTATAAAAACTGCTGAAAAACATTTTTTGCTTTCACTATAATAAACAAGAGCATACTCAGGATCTTACTTAACGGATAAGAATCAGAGTATGCTCTTTTATCAGGCTTCTTCTTTCATTTTTTCTGTATACGACTTTCCGGTATACTTTTTAAAGCATTTGCTGAAATAATTAGGATCAGGAATCCCTACTTCCCTTGCTGTGATATACATAGCAGTTTTCATTCTGAGATAGTCAAGCGCTTTTTCCATACGGCATTTTGTGACATAATCAATAAAGCTCATTCCGATATCTTCCTTGAATCTTCTGCTGAGATAGCTTGGATTAAAACCGAACTTGTTTGCTACATATGTAAGGTTTATTTCAGAGTTTTTGTAGTTTTCTTTTATAAAACTGCATATATTGTTCATACTGCCATAAGGAACAGCTGTCTTTTCCGAAGCAGTATTCTTATTTTCTTCAGGAGACTGCAGAGAAAGCTCTTTTACTATGCGCTGCAGTACATCTGTTACCTCAGTACGCACTATAGGCTTTGTAAGATATTCACAGACGCCTATCCCGACACATTGCCTTGCATATTCAAACTCATTCATAGCTGTCAGAACTACGATCTTAAGCCTCGGGTACTGTTTTATAGCTATTCTCGAAAATTCTATGCCGTCCATAAACGGCATTTTTATGTCAACAAAAACTATATCCGGTTTTATTTCATCAATGATGTTTATAGCTTCAATACCGCTTGAAGCCTCACCGCATACCTCAAGTCCGAGCCTTCCCCAGTCAACAGTAAGCTTCAGCAGATTGCGAAGGGACTTTTCATCATCAATTATCATCACCTTGTACATATATGCATTACCTCCCCGGTTTCTGTATGATTTATTATATTGTTAACGCTGATACGGTATATTGATATGTATCTCACAGAACTCGCCTTCTACGCTGTTGATATTTATGTACACATCGTTCTGATAAAAGTTTTTTATTCTTTCGATAGTGCCTTTAAAGCCAAAGCTCTTGGTGTCTTCCCCTCTCAGAAGAAGTCCTATCTTCTCACGGCTCATTCCTATACCGCTGTCGTATATTTTTATATTGACACGGTTGTTTTCTGAATATGCAGATATTTTTATTATGCCATGCTCACCCTTGGGGCGTATTCCATGATAAATTGAGTTTTCGACAAACGGCTGAAGAATAAGCTTTATTATCATCATTGAGTTAAGCTCTTCTTCTACCTCATAAAAATCCTCAAACATATCATCATACCTGAGTCTTAAAAGCTTTATATAGCTCTTTACTATAGAAAGCTCATCAGAAAGAGTTATACTCTCATTTCCCTTGCTTAAAAACCTTCGGTAAAAGCTTCCGAGAGTTTCTACGGCATCATACACCTCTTCTCTGGTGTTCTGAAGAGCCATACAGCCTATCGTGTCAAGTGTATTGTACAAAAAGTGCGGCTTCATCTGTTCCTGAACTACTATCATCTCTGCACGCTGACGCTGCTTTTCCTGATCGACCACTTCCTCAAGCAGACGGTTTATCTTGTTGATCATATCGTTATAGCATTCCTGTAGTCTGCCTATCTCGTCATCACTTGTAATGTCATCGAGCCTGACAGGCGTACCGCCGCCTGATATCTGCATAGTATCTGAAAGTCGTGATATAGGATATGTAACATACTTGTTTATATACTTGCTTATAAGAAGCACCATGATAAGAACGATAACAAGCATTCCAAGAAGTATTCCGAGCATTTCTGCAGACATATCCTCAAGAAAGGACATATGAGATGAGCATATTACGTATATACCTGTATCGGAAATTTTTCTGCTGCTTATAATGTTGTTCTTATGTACTTTGTAAAACTCTTCGCTTCTGATCAGCTCACGGTTTTCTTTTATAACAGAATCAAGCTGTTCCTGCTCCATTCCTGAGCATATGATCTTTCCGTCTGAATCGACATATGCAAACATATTATCATCACTTACAAAGTTTTCATACGTTTCTTCAAGCTCTCTTACAGGAATATTTATCACAAGAAGACCTATCGGCTGCTGTGTATCGATATCATTGATAATTCTTGTAAAAGATACTATCTCCATCTGAGTATTGAAAATAAACGCCCCTCTGTTGTCAGGAACAACCTTGTAGCCTCCCTTTTCCTTACTCACCATACCATACCACTCGTCACCAAAAAGCACATCACCCACAGGCTTCATAATTCCTATAGCTGTATTTACATAAAAAGTTCTGAGGTTTTTTTCGGTTATGTTTTTTTCAGGCTGAGGCTTGGAATCCGTCTTCATAATATTGTTTGAAGGAACCTCACGCTGTTTCAGAATAAAAACTGTATAGCTTCCGGAAAAAGAGTTCAGAATACTGTAAAGCTCACTTCTTACAGCGTCATCACTTATTCTCCGGACTTCGGATTCATTATTTGGTAAAGCACAATCTTCCCTCAGATACGAAAGAACAGAATCATTTATCATAATAAGCTTGCTTATATTGTTTACGTTTTCCATTACTGAAAGATAGCTTTTCTGAACAGAATTGAGCTTGTCCTCATTCTTGTCAACATAAGTTCCGGTAAGTTTGAGCCTTGTTATCGAAACAAAGAAAACAAAACACAAAAGAATAGCTATCGCAACAAAAACAGTGAAAATATACTGAACCTTGCTTTTTATACTCAGTCCGGAAAATTTTACTTTTCTTGTATTCATAATTTCATTCCACCATTATCGTAATTATGCTATATATTATTATACTATTTTTTAATATTTTATGCAATATACATTTGATTTGCAGTTATCAAATATTGCGGTTTTTCAACTGTTGATTTTAGTCCTGAAAAAATGTATAATATATAGTGAACGTCAAAAAAAATTTGGTCTTCACTATGACCAATCTATCAATATTGCCTTGCACATCCGCTTCCTGCGGTCACTCCGTGCAGGGCAATAATAACCAGGATAACAGCAACTAATGCAAAAGGAAAAAAGCAGGACTTCTGCTTTGATTAAAAAAATGGATTATAATACTTACAAACAAAAATACAACATCCTGCTTAATCCCCAGCAGGAATCAGCTGTAAAACAGATCTCCGGACAGACACTTCTTCTTGCTGTTCCGGGAAGCGGAAAAACAACGGTTATCGTCGCAAGACTCGGATACATGATATTCTGCAAAGGAATAAGGCCCGAAAACATTCTTACAATGACGTACAACGTTTCAGCCGCAGCAGATATGAAAAAAAGGTTTTTCGATAAGTTCGGAGATGATTTTTCGGGAAATATAGAATTCCGTACAATAAACGGTTTCTGTGCCAAGGTAATAATGTTCTACGAAAGAGTACGAAACACCAAGGCTTTTGAACTTATGGACGAAGGAAAGATGACAAAGATTCTGCGGGCAATATATCTCGATATGACTCACGAGTTTCCGTCCGAAAGCACAGTAAAAGAAATAAAGACAAAGCTTGTCTACTGTAAAAACATGATGCTTCCGGAAGAAGAAATCAAAAAAATAAAAATAGGAGAATGTGATTTTTTTGATTTTTTCACAAGATACAAACAATACAAGCAGGAAAACAGACTTATGGACTATGATGACCAGCTTGATTTTGCGCTAAGAATACTGCTTAAAAATCCCGATATACTTTCCTACTATCAGAACAAATTCAGATACATAAGCATCGACGAAGCGCAGGACACTTCTAAAATACAGCACATGATCATACGACTACTTGCAAGAGCACATAAAAATATTTTTATGGTGGGCGATGAGGACCAGAGTATATACGGATTTCGTGCCGCTTATCCACAGGCTCTGCTCGAATTCAAAAAAGTATACCCTGACGGAAACGTTTTGCTTATGGAAAAGAATTACCGCTCCACTCATGACATTGTTTCAAAAGCGAACAGTTTTATCAAGCTCAACAAGTGTCGTCATGATAAAAACATGTGCACGGATAACCAGACGGATATCCCTGTAAAAAATATTGTTTTAAAGGACTGCAAGCATCAGTATAACTACATTGTAAAAATGCTCGAAAACAACGATGAGGAGCTCGCTATTCTATACCGCAACAACGACTCAGCACTCCCTCTGATAGACCTGTTTGAAAAAAACAACATAAAATACCGCCTCAAAGAAAACGACGGCATTTTTTTCTCAATAAACACCGTCGTTGATATTCTTAATATACTTCTGTTTGCGTTCACACCATCTGATTCATCACTTTTTTGCGACTTTTATTACAAGATAGGCTTAAAAATAAAAAAAGACATAGTAACTGAGTCAGCCCGGATTCATAAAAATTCATCTGCTCCGTTTCTCAAAACACTTGAAGCACATCCTTCCTTTGAAAAATGGCAGATAAAAAAAATAATCGAAACGGAAAGACACCTGATCCATCTGAAAAAACTGAACAGCTACAGCGCTATACTATATATACTCAGCAAAATGGAATACTCAAAGTTTATAAAAGAAAGAGGTCTTGATGAAACAAAAATAAAAACCCTTCTCGCAATTGCAAATCAGAATCCGGAGCTTCCGCTTTTTCTTCAAAGAATGGCAGTACTGAAAACTATCGTGAACAACGGCTCAACAGATCCTGACAGTAAAATAATACTCTCTACTATTCATTCGAGCAAAGGACTCGAATACGACAACGTGCTCATGATAGACGTCAGAGACGGCATCTTTCCGACAACCGTTATAGACAACGAGGAAGAAAAAGAAGTTCCTGAAGCGCTCCGTAACGAGCTTGAAGAAGAGAGAAGGCTTTTTTATGTAGGTGTAACCAGAGCTAAAAACAAACTTGAAATATTTGATTACGAAGCAATATACGGCGAAAAATGCGAAACAGCGTTGTTTTTAAGACAGCTTCTCGGTATTCAAAAAAACGCAAAGCTAAGAGAAAGAGCTGAAAAATCAAAAAACGACCATACAGCCCTATCAGAAAAAAGAATAAAACCAGCCAGAGAAAAGGCCATGTCCGGACAAGAAATAACAAGACTTCTGTCACAATACAAAACCGGCATGAAGGTTGAACATAAAACCTATGGAAAAGGCATAATAGACGAACTGAAACCGCCTATATGCCGTATACTTATAGACGGCGGTGAGATACGATCGTTTGATATAGTATACTGCATCAGCAACAGGCTGATCTCAATCTGTAAATAAATCAAAAAACACCAGTTAATGACAAAAACTCACTAACTGGTGTTTTTATTGTAAACGACAAATAAATCTGTCGTTTACAAAAATTACTTTGCGCCTTCTTTTTTTATAACCGCAATAAAAGTTTTTATAAGGATTTTTAAGTCAACCCAAAGACTTCTTTCTTTTATGTACTGTATATCGGACTCTACCCACTGATCAAACGGCATATCGCTTCTGCCTGAACACTGGCAATAGCATGCAAGTCCGCCCTTTACCATCAGTCTGTTCATCTGATGTGGTGTGTAGTTGATAACTTCACGCGGAATCGGAGGACGAGGACCTATTATGCTCATATGACCGCAGATAATATTTATAAGCTGCGGAAGCTCATCTATAGAAGTTTTTCTGATAAAATCTCCGACCTTTGTTACTCTTGGATCATTTTCCATCTTGAAAGCAAGTCCGTCCGTTTCGTTAAGCTTCATAACTTCCTCAAAACGAGCCTCAGCATCCGTATACATAGAACGGAACTTCAGCATAGGAAAGGGTTTTCCTTTTTCAGTAAGTCTGTACTGTACAAAAAACGGATTTCCCGGATCGTCGATATATATTATCAAAGCTACTATCAGAAACACCGGTGACAAAACCAGAAGTGCAAACGAAGAAAGAACAATATCTATAGTACGTTTTAAAAATCTATAGACCTTTCCGCCTGCAGGTTTTACTGTATCCGGAGAGTTTTTGAGAGTTTCCTGTACTCCGATCGAAAGCTTATGCATCTGAGCTTTATTGAAGTGTAATATCTGATAGTCATTTTTGTTTTTGTTTTTTTTCTCTTCGTCCTGAGAACGTATAGCATTTCTTAATTCTTTACTCAAATCAAATTCCTCATTACTTCGATACAATACTGTACTTCTTCCCATAGGTATAACTTCTCCCCCATATCTCTGTTTCAAACCATCTTCTCATACTCTGAGCAGACAAACGTATTGCTCACTTTTATCAAACATCTTTTAATTATTATAAACAGTATTCAAAAAAAAGTCAAGCAAATTTCACACAATAATTCATTTAATATCATATTAACAAAAATTTACGAAGGATCTATACTCTATTTTCTATAATATACAACTTTTTCGATGTATTATATTGGAAAAGTTACTATATAACAACAACGCTCTTTTGTACTTTAAAACAATGTCATCTGACTTGATTTCGGAAGATCTCCGAATGTTCCCATTTTTTCCAGCACCTCTATTACAGACTTGGAAGCACCGCTGTTCACCTGATATTCCTCTATAGAAATAAAGTTCCTCTTCTGAGCAGCTTCATAGAGGCTGTTTGCAGCAGATTCTCCAACACCCGGGATCGAACTGAACGGAATACGTATCTTGCCGTCCTCTATTCTGAACTTATATGCATGAGACTTATAAAGATCAAGCGGCAGGAATGAAAAGCCTCTGGCAAGCATTTCGTTGATAATATACAAAGTATCAAGAGTTGCTGTTTCTTTTGCAGAACGTTCATTTCCCATTTCTCTGAGTGCAGTACACTTTTCATATACAGCCTCTCTTCCAAGAACTGCAGTTGCCGAATCAAAATCAGTTCCGCGTACTGTAAAGTACGTTGCATAAAACTCAAGAGGCATACGAAGCTTGAACCATGCGAGCTTTATCGCCGCAATAACATAGGCAGCTGCGTGAGCCTTAGGGAACATGTACTTTATCTTAAGACAGCTGTCGATGTACCACTGAGGTACGTTATGATCAAGAAGCATCTGTATAAGCTCAGGAGTAAAGGTCTTGGGAGCTTTACCCTTACGTGTGTTTTCCATTATCTGGAACGCCTGTTTAGGTTCTATCCCCTTATAGAGCAGATACGTCATAATACTGTCACGGGTTCCTATAACGTCCGATATGGTGCATATTTTTTGTTCTATCAGATCCTTGGCGTTTCCAAGCCAAACGTCTGTACCATGTGAAAGACCTGATACCTGTAAAAAGTCACTGAACTTAGTAGGTTTTGAGTCCATGAGCATCTGTATGGTAAATCCTGTTCCCATCTCAGGTATACCGAGACTTCCGGTAGGACAGAAGATATCTTCTTCGGAAAGTCCGAGTACAGATGCATCAGTAATCATTTTTATTACATCAGGGTCAGAAGTCGGAACATCCTTGATAAGAACACCTGTAAGATCTTCAAGATGCTTATAGAGAGTAGGAACGACATGTCCGAGCTCGTCAAGCTTAAGAATAGTATCATGAAGCGAATGGAAGTCAAAGTGCGTAGTTATTACATCACTGTCCGTAGAGTCAGCCGGATGCTGAACCGGCGTAAAATCATATACTTCATAGTCGTTAGGAACAACAACCATTCCTCCCGGATGCTGACCTGTTGTCTTCTTGACACCGGTACAGCCCTTGGCAAGCCTTAGTATTTCTGCCGTGTTTACATCAAGATTCATATCTGTACAGTAACCCTTGGCGTAACCAAAAGCAGTCTTTTCCGCAACGGTACTTATCGTTCCGGCTTTAAACACGTTATCTCTTCCGAAAAGCTGTTCGGTATAACGATGCGCAGAAGACTGATACTCGCCGGAAAAGTTAAGGTCTATATCAGGTGCCTTGTCTCCGTCAAAGCCAAGGAACGTTTCAAAAGGAATATCGTGACCTTCCCTGAGCATGTCAGTACCACACTTCGGACAGTTTTTCTGCGGGAGATCGAAGCCTGAACCGTATGTACCTGTTGTATCAAACTCACTGTATTTGCAGCTCGGACAAATATAATGCGGACACAGTGGATTTACTTCTGATATACCTGCCATGGAGGCTACGAATGAAGAACCTACAGAGCCTCTTGAACCTACCTGGTATCCGTTCTCAACAGAGTTCCATACAAGCTTCTGGGCGATAATATACAGAACTGCAAAGCCGTGCTTGATAATTGATGATAACTCTCTGTCAAGTCTTTTTTCTACTATTTCGGGGAGCGGATCTCCGTATATCTCGTGAGCCTTATCATGAGTGATCCTGATAAGATCCTCCTCTGCTCCTTCGATAGTCGGTGTATAGGTCCCCTTCGGAATAGGTCTTACCTCTTCTATCATGTCAGCGATGAGATTTGTGTTTTTTACAACGACCTCATAAGCCTTCTCTTCTCCAAGATACTCGAACTCCTTGAGCATTTCGTCAGTGGTTCTGAGGAAAAGCGGAGGCTGTTCGGCATCCTTAAAACCGTTTCCTGTCTGAAGAACTTTTCTGAAAACAGCATCCTGTTCATCCATAAAATGAACATCGCATGTTGCTACAACAGGTATTCCAAGTTCTTCACCAAGAGCAACTATCTTTTTATTATAGTCTATAAGCTCTTTTTCGCTGCGGACCATTCCGTTTCTGAGCATAAACATGTTGTTGACATGAGGCTGGATCTCAAGATAATCATAGAACTTTGCAAGCTCGACTATTTTTTCATGAGGCTTGTTTTCTACAATAGCCTGAAAAAGCTCGCCTGCCTCACATGCGCTTCCGAATATGAGTCCTTCTCTGTGTTTTTTTAGTACAGACTTGGGCATAAGTGGCTTTTTGTAAAAATAATCAAGATGTCCATATGATACAAGCTTATAGAGGTTTTTGAGACCGAGCTGGTTTTTGACAAGAACTATCTGATGATATGACTTGAGCTTCTTTACATCAATATCCGCTATGTTTGCGTTAAGGTCTGATAAAACCTTTATATCGTTGCTTATCCTGATACGCTCCATAAGGGTTATGTATATCTTGGCAAGTATCCTTGCATCATCTGAAGCACGGTGATGCTCAAACTTTCCAAGCTTGAGATGCTTTGCCACGCTGTCAAGCTTATGCTTGGCAAGATCAGTCAGAACCGCTCTGCAAAGAATAAGCGTATCTATAAACTTGTACTTGAAGTCGATGCTGCTGCGTTGAGCACAGGCGTTTATAAAGGAAGTATCAAACGATGCGTTATGCGCAACAAGAACAGGTCTGTCTCCGCAGTACTCCATGAACTTCTGAAGAGCCTCTGCTTCTGTAGGAGCATTTTCAACCATCGCATTTGTTATTCCGGTAAGCTCTGTTATTGACGGAGGTATCGGCATCTGCGGATTGACAAAAGTATTGAACTCATCTATGATCTGAAGGTTTCTTACCTTCACAGCGCCTATTTCGGTAAGTCTGTCATTTTTGCTGTTAAGTCCTGTTGTTTCAACGTCAAAAATAATTATCTCATCGTTTATGCTTCTGTCATCATCCTCGCTGAGGATTTTTACTGTATCAACGTCGTTTACTACATAGGCCTCACAACCATAGATCATTTTGAAACCGTCCTTGAAGCCTGAAACTGTATTCATAGCTTCAGGAAAAGCCTGAACGTTTCCGTGATCGGTAATAGCAACAGCAGGATGTCCCCAGTCATGTGCACGCTTTATCAGAGCTTCTGCAGGAGTAACTGCGTCCATCGACGACATTGAAGTATGCATATGAAGCTCTACTCTCTTGACAGGAGCGCTATCTGTTCTCTGAACACGCTTTGCTGTTATGATCGAATCAGCCATTATGGTTATATCCTTAGCAAAATTATCAAAGTCAATTCTGCCGTTAATAACAAGACTTGTGCCTTTTTTTACAGTATCAAGCCCGGATTCGGATATCTTGTCGTTTTTTTCGAAAACCTTGATCAGAAGTGAACCTGTATAATCAGTAATGGTAAATGTAAAAACAGTTCTGTCGCCTTTTATCTCCTTGCTTTCACATTCGAAAACATCACCCCATACAGTCACCTTTGAGTTTAACTGCTTTACTGCATCACGTATCGAAAGTGCAGGATCCTTTATCTCTCTTCCTCTTATCAGCTTGCCAAGCCCATCTTCAAAGCTCGCCGACAAACCAAGATGTCCGAGACACACTTCACGAAACGAAGTCTTCTTAGATGAATCAGCAGACTTTGCCTCAGCCGCAGGTGCAGTAAACTGTTCGACATGCTTAGGAAGTGAGGCAAGTCTTTCTGACATGAGCTTCTCATGGTTTTCAGACGAAACCGAAAGCTCGCCGGACAGACATATCTGATAATCAAGCGAAAATTCCTGCCTGATCAGTTCAGACATTTCACGGCAAAAATTTGACTTCACCAAAAGATCATATCCGCCGTTTTTCAGCTCTATGTTTATTTTGTTCCCATCAGCTGTAACAATACAATCATCAAGAAATCCGTTTACTGCGGACATCTTTCTTTTGAGTTTGTTTTTGAGCACATCAAAATAATCTATAGTAAATAACTCCGAAGGATAATAACAGAAAATATTTATTTTTTCTACAGACAGACTTTTTCTGAGATTGTTTTCAAACTCAAGAGTACTTTCAAAATCAATAAGCTCGGAAAATTTCAGATAAAACGAAAATGAACGCATATCTACCGTATAAGTAATCTTAAAAATACTTCCCTTTGAAATTTTTTCAGGTATCTCTACATTAAACTCTTTTAAAAATTCAAGTATGTTCAGTTCGTTCATCAGCTCTCTCCGTTCATCACAGCTTTTCTATTTCTTTAAGAAGTTCATTGAGTATATCTTCCTCGGCAACCTTTCTCAATACTTCACCTTTTTTGAACAATACAGCGCATCCGTCTCCGCCGGCAATGCCTATATCAGCTTCCTTAGCCTCTCCCGGACCGTTTACAACACAGCCCATAACAGCTACTTTTATGTTTTTCTGTACATCTGCAAGCGCATTTTCTACTTCATTAGCAACTTTGATAAGATCTATTTTTGTTCTGCCGCAGGTCGGACAGGAAACAATCTCTGCACCATCTGTCATTCCGAGTCCCTTCAGAATATCCTTTGCTGCATATACCTCCCTTACAGGATCACCGGTAAGAGATACACGTATGGTATCACCTATTCCATCTGCAAGGAGCGAGCCAATACCTATAGATGACTTGATAACACCCATTCTTTCTGTTCCCGCTTCAGTTACGCCAAGGTGAAGCGGATAATCAGCTTTTTCGCTCATTTTTCTGTATGCTGCTATCATGTTTTTTACATCAGAGGATTTTATTGAAATAACTATATCATCAAAATCAAATCTGTTGAGCATTTTTACGTGATTCAAAGCACTCTCCACAAGTGCGTCAGGAGTCGGACCGCCGTATTTTGCGAGCAGGTCTTTTTCCACTGAACCTGAATTTACGCCTATACGGATAGGAATTCCACGGTTTGCGCATACGTCAGCTACTGCCTTTACTCTGTCCATATCTCCGATATTTCCAGGGTTTATGCGGATTTTGTCTATACCTGCGTCAGCGGCAAGCAGAGCAAGTCTGTAGTCAAAATGAATATCAGCAACAAGAGGGATACTGACTGCGGCTTTTATGGCAGGTATCAGGGCTATAGCGTTTTTGTCCGGTATAGCTGCACGGATTATTTCACAGCCGGCCTTTTCAAGCTCAACAGCCTGTCTTACACTCCCCTCTACATCATCAGCGCTTACGTTAAGCATCGACTGAATATATATATGTCCATTTCCAAAAGTAAGATCGTTTAGTTTTACCTGTTTTACTTTTCTCATTTTTATAACCTCTGTCTTATATGATGTTTTTTCTGTACAAAAACAGTTATTTGTTAAACAGCCTTGTCACGTCGCTTATAGTTACTATGACCATAAAAAGCATGAGACATGCTATGCCGATAAAATGCACCATTCCTTCTTTTTCCGGAGGTACAGGTTTTTTTCTTATTGCTTCTATGATAAGGAAAACTGTACGTCCTCCGTCAAGTGCAGGAATCGGAAGAAGATTAAAAATACCAAGGTTTATCGTGAGCATAGTGATAAGATTCATAAGGCTTTCAAGACCATATTCTCTTACTGTTCCTATCGCATTTACTATTCCGACAGGTCCGGAAAGATCATTGAGTCCGTACTGACCTCTTATAAGATCAATAAATGATATCCATATAAGACGTGCTGTACTTGCCGAATCCTTCAGCGCATATCCCATAACACTGAAAAAGTTCTTGTTTTCAAGCGGTTTTACTCTAAAGTCTACATTTGTTTCAGCAACCTGAAGCTCTTCTGTACCGGTGTACTCTTCCCTTGTCGCAAAGGTCACATAGTGATCATACGGAATCTCATCATTTGCTTTTTCAATATAATAATAATACTGACGATAAAACTTCACATCATCAAGGTTGATTTTTTCACCGTTACGCTCTACTACAAGATCAAAAACTCCGTCGTCACTGTTCTGAAACTTATAAGAAATATCGTTCGCTGTAAATATATATGTCCCGTCCATCTTTATGATTCTGTCGCCCACCTCAAGTCCTGTCTGAGCGCTGACAGCATCAGGGTAAAACTCTCTTACAGTAGTTGTTGTAAGCTTATCTGATATAAACGCCGCTGTTACAAAAGACAATATAACTCCAAGAACAAGATTCATGACCGGACCTGCAAGAACAACTGCAAGCCTGTTTTTTACGGGTTTGTTTCTGAAAGCACGTGTATCATCACTTGCATCATCCTCACCCTCCATTGCACAGTATCCGCCTACAGGCAGGAGTCTGAGTGAATACTCGGTTTCGCCTTTATTGAACTTAAAAATAACCGGTCCCATTCCTATGGCAAACTTGTTTACTTTTATTCCGCTGAGCTTGGCAAATGCAAAGTGTCCGAACTCATGAATGGCAACAAGCAGACCAAACACTATCAGTGCTATTACTATATTCATTTTTATGCGCCTTCCAATCTTTTTTTATATTATAGTAAACTACAGATATATTTTTTCGTTTACCAATCAGTTTATTGATTTTTTTACAAACTCTCTTACTGCTGTGTCAACTGACAGTACATCATCATAGCTTGCAGGTTCTGTATACGGAAAATGCTCTGAGGCTTCACGGACCAGCTCGCCTATCCTTAAAAAGCTTATCTTTCCTTCAAGGAAAGCGCCTACGGCCACTTCGTTTGCAGCGTTTACAATACACGGATAAGCACCGCCTTTTTTTACAGCTTCTATACACTGTGCAAGACAGTCGAAGGTTTCAAGATCAGGCTTCTCAAAAGTAAGAGTTCCGTATTCTGTAAGAGACATAGGTCTTGTCGGACACTGTGTTCTGTACGGATACAGAAGCGCATACTGAATAGGGATCCTCATATCAGGCACACCCATCTGTCCGATAACGGAAAAATCCTCAAACTCCACTGCTGAATGAAGAACGCTCTGTCTGTGAACAACAACCTCTATCTGATCCGGTTCAAGATCAAAAAGCCACTTTGCTTCTATAAACTCAAGCCCCTTGTTCATCAGAGTGGAAGAATCAATGGTTATTTTGTTTCCCATGCTCCAGTTAGGATGATTGAGAGCTTCCTTTACCGTAACGTTTTTCAGATCTTCTTTGGTTTTCCCGAAAAAAGGTCCTCCTGAGGCTGTCAGTATGATTTTGCTGATTTTATTCATACTGTTTCCCTGAAGGCACTGATAAATAGCTGAATGCTCGGAATCAACAGGATAGATAGATACTCCTTTTTCAGCAGCAGCGGTCATTACAAGATTTCCTCCGGCAACAAGAGTTTCTTTATTTGCCAGAGCAACATCCTTTCCGTTATCTATAGCAGTAAGAGTCGGAAGAAGTCCTACCATACCCACAACAGAATTAAGAACAATATCTGTTTCTTTATCAGCCGATATTTCACAGAGTCCGCTCATTCCTGACAGAACCCTGATATCTGTATCAGCAAGTGATGTTTTCAGCTCTTTATAATATTTTTCATCATATATACATACCTGACGAGGTGAAAACTCTCTCGCCTGCTCCTCAAGCTTCTTGCAGCTGCTGTGTGCTGCAAGAGCCTGTATATCGAGCTTATGCATACGCGCAACGTCAAGCGCCTGAAGACCTATGGATCCGGTTGACCCTAATACTGAAACACGTTTCATTAACCATTTCCTCCAAAAAATATCTTACAGAAAATACAGGGCTAACAAACACAGTATCTGTTAGCCCTTGTTTTCAAAGAAACACTACTAATACAGTGCTTCTTAAACATATATGTTGATTACCGATAAATATGCATACATAAAAGGTGCAACAAAAAGCACACTGTCAAATCTGTCCATAAAGCCTCCGTGTCCGGGCATTATTTTGCCGAAGTCCTTGATATTGCACTGACGCTTTATGAGTGATGCCGACAAATCTCCCACAGTGCCTAAGGCAGCACAGATTATACCGAGTAAAAATGATGACAGATAGTTTACTCCGCAGTCCTTTGCAAAAAACGATACATAAATAAGATTGAACACTACAAAGAACAATCCGTCAAAAATAACACCGCCTGCAAAGCCTTCAATAGTCTTCTTCGGGCTTATCTCAGGACAAAGCTTATGTTTTCCGAGAAAAGTACCGGTAAAATACGCCGCGCTGTCAGCTATCCATGCTCCGCAAAGACTGAGAAGAATAAAAACCACACCATGTCTTTCCGACAGCATATGCAGTTTATAGATAGAAACCATTGAAAAGCTCAGAAGAAGAGGAGTCGCCACTGCATAAGTCATCTTTTCAAAGCTCATCTTCTTGTGAACAGGCAGATAAGATGCAAACAATCCCATAACAGCTGCCGTTGTAAGAAGCAGATCAACAGGCTTATCCTTGATCATACACGCAAACGGTGCAGAGCCTGCGTATACAAGCGATATACCCGTCATAACCCTGAAGCGTATGCAGTCGTTTGCTCTGTATAACTCATATACACCAAGCATAGACAATAAAGAAAGCGCTACAGGCAAAACAATGGTATCTGCAAAAGCAAGAACTGATACACCAATAAAAATACCGACAACCGAAGAAATAATTCTTGTAGCCAAAAACTACACACCTCCGAAACGTCTGGATCTTGCCGCATATGAATGAAGTGCCTTATTAAGCTCACCAGGTAAAAAATCAGGCCAGAGAACATCCGAAAAATAAAACTCGGCATATGCACACTGCCATATCATATAGTTTGAAATCCTGAGTTCACCGCTCGGACGGATGAGGAGATCAACATCAGGAAACTCACTTGTATACAGATGTTCTGATACAGTCTCTTCAGTTATATCATCAATATCAAGTTTTCCTTCCTTAACCTTGCGTGAAATCAGTTTAGCAGCATTTTTTATTTCATCACGACCACCATAGTTTACCGCAATAAGCAGTGTCATCTTGTCAAAGTGTCTGGTGTCATTTTCCACGCTTATCATCTGCTGTCTCATATCCTCAGGAAAAGCAGACTTATCGCCTACAAACACTATTCTTGTTTCCTCAACAAAATGTTCTCTTGCTTTTACGATATACTGGCTGAGAAGATTCATTATTGCAGTAACCTCTTCGCTTGATCTTTTCCAGTTTTCCGTAGAGAAGGCATAAAAAGAAATGCATTTTATACCTATATCCCTGCAGTATCTTACTATCTTCTCAAAGGTCTTGGCACCTTCAACGTGACCGAAGGTTCTGGGCATCAAACGTTTTTTCGCCCATCTACCGTTTCCGTCCATAATAAACCCTATATGTTCAGGAAGAACCTCCGGTAACTCCATATCTATTTTATCCTTAGCCATAACTCTCCTGTCAAAAAAATGTTTTTATCAGATTGATAAGATTTCCTTTTCCTTATCTGCAACCATTGAATCTATCTGATCGCAGAACTTGTCAACGATCTTCTGAAGATCCTTTTCGCCCTGCTTCATATCATCTTCAGTTATTTCGGAATTCTTTTTCATGGTCTTGAACTTATCCATGATGTCACGTCTTACGGAACGAACAGAAACCTTTGCTTCCTCTCCGTATTTTTTTATTCCCTTGCAGAGCTCCTTACGTCTTTCTTCAGTAAGCTGAGGAAAAACAAGTCTGAGTGACTTTCCGTCGTTTGTAGGGTTTATACCGATATCAGACATAAGGATAGCTTTTTCTATTGCCTTGAGAGCTGATGCGTCATATGGCTGTATAAGAAGAGTTCTTGCCTCTGTAACAGAAACAGAAGCCATCTGTGTAACAGGAGTCATAGCTCCCCAGTATTCAGCCTGTATCTTGTTAAGAACTTCAGGATTAGCACGGCCTGCTCTTACTGCAGCAAACTCTCTTGAAAGAGCGTCAATTGTCTTCTGCATTTTTTCCTTTGCTGTGTTTAAAGTATTTTTCATATCAAATTTCTCCTATTCAAGTTAAAAAAGTTTTAAACGTCAAAATAAATATATGTAGAGTTTACGCTGTAACAACTGTTCCGACATTTTCTCCGAGAACAGCGTCAACGATATTGTCAGGTCTGCCAAGATCAAAAACAAGAACAGGTATCTTGTTGTCCCTGCACATTGACGCAGCTGTTGAATCCATTACCCCGAGGTTTTTCGAAAGAACTTCATCAAAGGTAAGCGTGTCGTATTTTACTGCATCGCTGAACTTGTGAGGATCCTTATCATAAACACCGTCAACCATTGTAGCCTTGAAAAGAATATCCGCTTCTATCTCAGCACCCCTGAGAGCGGCAGCAGTATCTGTTGAGAAGAATGGATTTCCTGTACCGCAGCCAAAAATAACTATTCTTCCCTTTTCCATATGTCTTATCGCCTTGTTTCTGATAAGAGGTTCAGCAACCTGCACCATGTTGATAGCAGTCTGTACTCTGACATCAAGACCGAGTGACTTGAGAACATCGCCTACAGCAAGAGCGTTCATTGCAGTAGCGAGCATACCTATGTGATCGGCTGTTGTTCTGTCCATATCACCGGATGAACGTCCTCTCCAGAAGTTTCCTCCGCCTACAACAATACCTATCTGTACTCCGGTTTCCGAAGCCTTTTTGATACTTTCACAGATATTCCTGATAACTTCAAAGTCAAGACCTGTTGATTTTTCACCTGCAAGTGCCTCGCCGCTGAGTTTTATAAGTATACGATTATATTTTCTGTTCATAAAAAATGCACCTCACATGTAATTTCATACTCTATATATTTTACACTAAAAATCTTCATATGTAAATACTTTTATAATTTTTTTTAAAATCCTTCTTATAAGTTGCACTTTTCTCAAAAATATGCTATTATTTTAAAGAGTGACTGAAAAGCAGGATCGGATGATATGATTCTGACAGTCAAATATTTGCAAGGTGGATCAGAAAATGAAAACAATAACTCAGATATTAACCCAGATAGTCTCTGACGCTTTTGAAGAATGCGGATATGAAAGAACACTCGGAACAGTTTTTGTTTCCGATCGTATGGATCTTTGTCAGTTCCAGTGTAACGGTTCGTTCCAGGCTGCAAAGCTTCATAAAAAAGCTCCGTTCATAATTGCTGAAGAGATAAAAAATGTAATTGAAAAAAATCCTGCTTTCTTAAAAGTCGAAGTTGCCAAACCGGGATTTATCAACATGACAATGACAGACGGATACCTTATAGAGCTGCTCGGGAAAATCATCTCAGATGAACATCTCGGTATCCCTCAGAACGAAAAAAATGAAACTATTGTTATTGATTACGGCGGTCCGAATGTCGCAAAGCCTCTTCATATAGGTCATCTCCGCTCGGCTATTATCGGAGAATCACTTAAACGCCTTGCACGTGAATGCGGATACAATGTAATATCAGACGTACATCTCGGTGACTGGGGACTTCAGATAGGCCTTGTTATCGCTGAACTCGAAGAAAGAAACCCTGACTGGACATGCTTCTCTCCTGACTTTGCTGATGGTGAGGTTCCTGAGCTTAATGCTGACATGCTCAACGAAATATATCCTTTTGCAAGCCAGAAGAGCAAGACAGATGAAGTCTTCAAGGAAAAGGCTCATCAGGCTACCTTCGAGCTTCAGAGCGGAAGACCGGGATATATCGCTGTATGGAAAGAAATTCTCCGTGTTTCCATAGCTGATCTTAAGGAGAACTACAGCAAGCTTGACGTTGATTTTGACCTTTGGTACGGTGAAAGCGACGCAGACAAGTACATAGACGAGCTTGTACAGATTCTTACAGACAAAAAACTTCTCCACGAAAGCGAAGGCGCTATGGTTGTTGATGTTGAGCTTGAAACAGACAAAGCACCTATGCCTCCCGTTATCATAAAAAAATCCGACAACTCCAGCATCTACGCTACTACAGATCTGGCTACAATAATCCAGAGAAACAGAGATTTTTCACCTCAGAAAATCTGGTATGTCGTAGACAAGCGTCAGGATCTCCATTTTACTCAGGTATTCAGATGCGCCAAGAAGGCAGAGCTTGTTCCTGAAGATACAGAGCTTGAGCTTCTCGGCTTCGGAACTATGAACGGAAGCGACGGCAAGCCTTACAAAACACGTGACGGCGGTGTTATGAAGCTCTCTGATCTTATCGAAACAGTAACAAACGCAGCTGCCGAAAAGCTCCGTTCATCCGAGTTTGTGTCCGAACAGGATCATGAGGAAATCGCAAAGAGAGTAGGTATAGCTGCTGTAAAATTCGGCGATCTTATCAATCACAGATCAAAGGACTATATTTTTGACATAGACAAGTTCCTTTCGTTTGAAGGAAAAACAGGAACCTACCTGCTCTATACCATAACACGAATAAACTCAATAATCAGAAAAACCAACTCAGAAGACACAGATATAAAGGTAGATATGCTCTATACAGATGCTGAACGTGAGCTTATACTCTCCATACTTCTGACAGGTGATGTTTTCCGTCATGCTATCGACGAAAAAGCACCTAACTATATCTGCGACAACGCATACAAGCTTGCCGCTGTTTTCTCCAAGTTCTACCACGACAACCACATCCTTGGTGAAACAGATGAAAACAAAAAGAGAAACTGGATATCTCTTATCGCATTTACAAGAAAGCTCATCCTGAAGCATCTTGATATTCTTGCTATTGAACCTGTAGAAAACATGTAATCAAGGGAGATATAAACTTTTATGATGTCAGACACAGATAAAAGATTTGAAAAAATAAAAAATCTTATCGGCAACACTCCTCTTCTTCAGATCAATCTCAGATACAAGGGAGAACAACGAAAAATATTCGCAAAGGCAGAATATTTTAATCTGACAGGAAGTATCAAAGACCGTGTTGCTTACTACATTATGAAAAAGGGATACGAAAGCGGAACAATAAAGCCGGGGGACACTATTGTAGAAGCTACGAGCGGAAACACCGGAATAGCATTTTCGGCTATAGGCAGGAACCTCGGACACAACGTAAAAATATTTATGCCTGACTGGATGAGTAATGAACGAATAAATATGATGCGTGCATTCGGAGCTGAAGTCATACTTGTTTCAAAGGAACAGGGCGGCTTTCTGGGATCAATATCCATGGCTGAGGAGCTTGGCAGACAGGACGGAGTTTTTCTTCCTGAACAGTTTTCAAACGAAGACAATTGCATGGCTCATTTTGAACTTACAGGTGAAGAAATCTCAAAACAGCTCAGCACACTCGGTCTTACCGCTGATGCTTTTGTAGCAGGCGTAGGAACAGGCGGAACAGTTATGGGAACAGGACGCAGACTCCGTGCTGACAACCCTGACTGCTGTATGTTCCCTCTTGAGCCTCTCAACTCTCCTACTCTTTCGACCGGTTATAAGGTGGGACATCACAAGATCCAGGGAATATCCGACGAATTTATACCTGATATAATGAAGCTCGATGAGTGTACTTCAGTTGTATCAGTAGATGATACCGACTCAATAATAATGTCGCAGAGACTTGCTTCAGAGCTCGGACTCGGAGTAGGTATTTCGTCAGGAGCTAACCTTCTCGGATGTATTCTTGCCGGCAACAGACTCGGCAGCGATAAAACAATATGTACTGTATTTGCAGATGACAACAAGAAGTATCTCTCTACTGATTATTCAAAAAAACAGAAAGCAAGAGAGGATTTTCTTACAAACGATATCGAGCTTATTGATGTTGTTGCTATAAAATAAACAAAAACGGGGTGATTGCATGGAAAAGCAGTTAAACTTTCTGAAAGAAATAACACGCCGCGGCACAGCCGATGATTTTCATACGGATATATCTGAAATAAAATCCATTATGAACACTTATCTTCCGGAGATTTTTCTGAAAACCCCTGAGCTGTATGTCAGACTCAGTTCAGAATACCGCCGTCTTAAAGAATATTCAGCATATCCGCAGCTTGCCAAAAAAACTATAGTTTCACTCTGCGGAAAATCATCTGTCGGAAAATCATCTTTTTTCAACTCACTTTATAACGGAGGCATTGTTCCTGTCGATATGTCTTCCGGCTGCTCTGTTCCGATATATATAGTATGCGGCAGATCCGGGAGCGTCTTCGGAATAAATAAATTTGACCATCTTACAGAAATGGATCCTCTCGATATGAAGACAGTGTTCTCCGGAAAAAAAGCAGACGATCTGCCGCCTCTTTCTCATCTTTTTTCCAGTATACTGACTTTTGCCTCTGCCCCTGAGCTTAAGCATGTAGCTTTTCTTGATACTCCCGGCTACAACAGCCCGGCATCCGGAGATACTCTTTTCAGAACAGATGAATCCGCACTTGTGGACCACCTCAATCTGAGCAACTATATTCTTTGGTTTGCCGATGTAAATATCCTCAGCCTCGGAATCAGCGATAATGATATCGAAACTCTGAAAAAATTAGACCCGTCTATTCCGAAGCTTATAATCATATCAAAGGCTGACGCCTTTACCCAGAAGGATTTTCCCGAAATAATAGAAAAAGTCAAAAAAACACTTAACGCAAAGGGCGTAAGCTATATCGATGTGCTTGCATATTCAAAGCTTCAGCCGGAAAAATACGACAAGTACAAAATCTTAGCCTATCTTGACCGATGGGACAAAAATCCTACTATCATCAACTTCTCTCAGAGATTTGAAGAAATACTATCCTCTGTCCCTGCAAGCAAGCTGCCGGACGGCTTCAGACAAAAGCTTCTTCCTGAAATAAAAAAAGCAGGAAACAGCATTTACAATATTCAGAATGCGTTTGAACAGAAAAACAGCAAATCCGAAGAAGAGTTTGTTCCGGTAGATTCTGTCCCTAAAAAATCAAATCCTCTGAAAAACATAGATATCTCGAGAATAAAAATTTCTGATCTTCCCATACCAAATCCTGAAAAATTATTCAGAAACTACAACGATAAAAACGTTCTCGATATGTCGGCATATGAAAGATACATCAACTCTGTTTCTATAATTTTTACAGAAAAAATGAAAGACATTGTTCCTGTATTTTCCGATTCTTTAAAAAACACACTGTACAAAAAACATATATCCGGTATAATGATGAACGTTTTCAAGGATATCTACTCAAACGAACCGGAAGCATCTGCCGATAACAACGACCAGGATACAGAAAAGAAAAAAGAATCCGCAGGACGCAGACAAAAACCTCTGCGTTCAAGACGTGGAGCCGAAAAGAACGAAAAAACCGAAAAACCTGATGAAGCAGCATCTGCTGGACAACCAGACGCTCCTCCGGTAACTCCGACAAGAAGAGAACGTCCGACTTCAGGCGCTTCGCGAAGAAGATTCAGATAACAGAAAGGGGTTTGTTATGGAAACTTCAAAAAACAGGACATATGAGTTATTCCAAAAAAACCTGCTTCACGGTTCTTCAATCAAGGAGCATCCCCTTGAAAAAACCGATGAACGTTTTAAACACACTTATTATGATCTGCTGTACATAACTGCTCAGTATGAAAACAGCGATACTGAAAACCAGATACAGTTTATAAAACGAATCATGGATTCGACAAATGCTATAACTGTAATATCCGATCATATCAGAAGCTCAGGAGAACTGACATCTGAAAAAGTATCAGACTTTATAAGCAACTGCATTCATATGAAGATGGAAAAAATCTTTCTCATGGACTGTCTTCTTATAGCATGCTCTACAGGAAAAATAAACAAATCTCAGGTAGACTATCTTTCCGAGGTTGCCGCTGCGCTGAATATAAAAAAATCCGATGTTGAGCTTCTTTGTGAATATGCTGTTTCGATCCTTGAACAGAGTACAGAAAAATATGAAAAAACAAACAAACGTGATACATCAGAGATCTACAAACATATTCTTTGCTATACAAAAAAATTTGTCTGCGGGGCTATTGCCAACACAAACAAATGTCTGCACTTCTATTCGATGACTCACGAGGATCTTGAACCTAAAAAAATCCTCATAATCAGTGATTCTGCAAATTATAACAGCTGTGAGATCCTCAGAGAAACCATAGTGTTTGAAAATCTGAAAATAGATCTGAGCAATATGACTCAGATCCATGACTTCCATATAGGCTTCAACTGTGCCAAGGACGTTATTTTCAGGAGCTGCGAGTTTATTCAGGGAGGCAGTCTCAGATTCCGCGGTTGCCGCAGTATAAGCATTGATGACTGCTCGTTTATAAACTTCTGTAACGATGCTGTTTTCGATCTCAATCCGGACAGCGAGCTGACAGTATCGAGGTCTGTTTTCAAAAACTGCGGTTATGAAACCGGATTTGCCAGCACAACCGGCGGAATAGTACGTTCTGCCAACATGAACAAGCTTATTTTCAGAGACTGCTCTTTTGAAAACTGCTTTGCCCAGGGAAACTTCAAGGGCGGAATAGTAAGCTTCAACAATATAGCTGAATCATATAACTGTACATTCAGCGGCTGTAATAACGGAACGTATATTTTCTATAACAACAACGGCAGCTACAAGGGTGACAACAACAAGCTCATCGACAGCGTAGAACTTAAGGGATAAATAACAGCATCGACAAACCTGTCGTTACTGTATTATTCAAGTATTACCGTAAACGGACCATCGTTTACAAGGCTTACCTTCATATCCGCACCAAAAACACCGCACTCCACTGAAGCCACCTTTTCTCTGAGTATTTTTAAAAAGTATTCATAAAGCGCCTCTGCTTCATCCGGTTTTGCAGCGTTTATAAAATTAGGCCTGTTTCCTTTCCTGCAGTCTGCATAAAGCGTAAACTGTGATACAACAAGAAGCTCGCCGTCAACGTCAGCAAGTGAAAGATTGATCTTGTCGTTTTCGTCCGGAAAAATCCTGAGATTTATGAGCTTGGCCGCTATTCTGTCTGCGTCTTCGCGGGTATCACCATTGCCTACACCAAGCAGTACAAGGTATCCCCTGCCAATACTTCCTACGACCTTGTCATCAACCTTCACCTCGGCACCGGAAACCCTCTGTACAACAACCTTCATATTATGATAAACCTCTTTCTTTTATTTTTTCATTAAAATTATAACAGGAATCCTGTTATAATTCAATGGATAATCAAAAATTTATTCATAATATTTCACACAATGCACACCTTCATATATTACCATATTATCTGGCTTTTATATGATATAGTAAACGACAGGTTTATTCTGACGTTCACTATAATAAAAATATCGGAGGATAAACAAAATGAATTCAAAAAAAATAACTGCGTTTTTACTGGCTCTGACACTCTCATCAGTTTCTTTTTATGGCTGCCGGAACGAAAAAACAGATGAGTCAGAAAGCTCATCTGTTTCAGAGACAACAACAGTTTCTGAAGAGACTGCAGCCGAAAGCAAAACTGTATCGGAAAGCTCTGATTCTGAAGAGTCTACAGGAACAGCTGACCTTAAGGACGGTATAATCGTAAATATTGCGGGAACAGATATAACTGAAGAAGAGTACAAGTATTATTTTTTCTATGCCAAAAACTATATTGATGATGGTGACGAGAGCTACTGGGAAAACGATGAAAACGGTGAAAAGCTCGCAGGACTCAAAAAACAGACGCTTGACTTTCTTTTTGCCAACAGTACAGTATATAAGATAGCCTCCGACAATTCAGTTGAACTCACTAAAGAAGACCATGAAAAAATAGATCAGCTTGTAAACGAGGATATCCTATACTATAACACAGTAAACTCATCATCAGGCGATAACTTTGATAAATACCTCAAAGATACATACTGTACCATGGAGGTATACAAAAAAGCCTACGAAAGACAGCTTCTTGAATCCAAAACTGTTTCTGCTCTTTATGAGGAGGATTTTAAGGAGCATTATTTTAAAGACTATATCTGTACAAAATACATTCAGATAAAACCTTCCGTTACTTATGAGGTAGATGAAAACAACAATCCTCTTGATACAACCGAAAACTTCTATGAGATTCTTGAAGATGCCTCATATACAGACGAAGAGCGTGCTGTGATAGACAAGCTCAATAAACATGCCAAGGCTATAGACAGAGATGCTCTGAAGGCGACAATCCCTGAGCTTATCGATATTATAAACAAGCGTCTTGATGAAGGCGAATCCATGGATTCACTTATGCATAAGTACAACATGGATACCGCTGTAGACCTGAAAAGAGACGGAACATATGCCGGATATTATATAAACAAACAGTCAATGCCGCCGGAGTTCTGCGATGTGGCATTTGCTCTTGAAGAAAACGAACGCAGCGACGGAAGTCTTTTCATAAACGGATACGGATATTTTCTTATAGAGAGAACACCGTTTGACGAAGAATATCTCGAGGATTATCTGATTTCTCTCTATATGAACAATCAGAACTACTCATATGCTTCAGATTATGAAAAGCTTTGTCTGGAAACTCAGAAAAATATGAAAATAACATTTGACAAGGACTATGACAGTATCACAATAGAATCCTTGAAAAAGTAATAAAAAAAAGAAACCGGAGGAGTTAATTTTGAATCCCACCATAAAAAAAGAAATAGAACGCCGAAGAACCTTTGCAATTATTTCACATCCTGACGCAGGAAAAACAACGCTTACCGAAAAATTCTTATTATACGGAGGTGCGATAAATCAGGCAGGTGCGGTAAAAGGAAAAAAATCAGACCGACATGCTGTTTCCGACTGGATGGAAATCGAAAAACAAAGAGGAATCTCTGTTTCATCTTCAGTAATGCAGTTTAACTATGAGGGATTTTGCATAAACATCCTTGATACACCGGGACATCAGGACTTCTCAGAGGACACATACAGAACACTTATGGCCGCTGATTCTGCTGTAATGGTAATAGACGCATCAAAGGGTGTTGAAAATCAGACAAGAAAGCTTTTCAAGGTCTGTGTCATGAGAGGAATACCTATCTTTACTTTTATAAACAAGATGGACCGTGAATCAAGAAATCCTTTTGATCTTCTTGAGCAAATCGAACAGGAACTCGGAATAAAAACATATCCGGTAAACTGGCCTATAGGCTCCGGAAAAGAATTCAAAGGAGTCTATGACCGTGAAAAAAAGGCAATAATATCGTTTACGGCTAACGGCGGACACAAAGAAGTTGAAGCACGTGAAGTAGATCTTTACGACGAAGAGCTTTCTTCGATAATAGGTGAAGAAAACTACAGAAATATCGTAGACGATGTGGAGCTTCTTGACGGAGCAAGTGAAGAGTTTGATATAGAGGCTGTACAGAACGGAAAGCTCTCCCCTGTGTTTTTTGGCTCAGCACTTACAAACTTTGGTGTTGAACCGTTTCTCGAAAACTTCCTCAAGATGACTCCGTCACCTCTTGCACGTGAATCCGACGAAGGAACAATAGATCCTTTTGACGACAGCTTCTCAGCTTTTGTATTCAAGATACAGGCCAATATGAACAAGGCGCACCGTGACAGAATAGCGTTTATGAGAATTTGTTCAGGCAAGTTTGAAAGAGAAACAGAGGTTTTTCATGTTCAGGGAAACAAAAAAATGAAGCTTTCACAGCCTCAGCAGCTTATGGCTGCTGAACGTGAAATAATCTCCGAAGCATATGCCGGAGATATTATCGGCGTTTTTGATCCCGGTATTTTTTCTATCGGAGATACTATTTCGATGCCCGGAAAAAAATTCAGATATTCAGGAATACCTACCTTTGCACCGGAGCATTTTGCAAAGATATCTTGTACGGATACGTTTAAAAGAAAGCAGTTTCTCAAGGGTATAAACCAGATAGTTCAGGAAGGTGCTATTCAGATCTTTACAGAACCGTACACAGGATATGAAGAGGTTATTGTAGGTGTTGTAGGTATGCTTCAGTTTGAAGTACTCGAATACAGACTCAAGAACGAATACAATGTTGATATAAGACGTGAAACCCTTTCGTATGAGCATATCCGCTGGATAGACAATCCTTATGATTTTGATCTGAAATCACTCACCATAACAAGTGACACCAAGGTCGTACAGGATTTTCATGACAATTATCTGCTTCTCTTTACAAGCGAATGGAATATAAGATGGGCACTTGAAAGAAACGAGGGACTTATCCTTTCTGAATTCGGAAAGGCATAAACATATCGGAGGCTCCTGACAAATGAAATTTTCAGACGGATACTGGCTCAATAAGAAAAGCTATGATGTAAAATATGCAGTTCACAACTATGAAACGACAAACGATGACAGCTCGATAACAGCACTGGCTGCTCCATATGTCGTTTATAACCGGGGAATGACACTTGGCGGACCTAATCTTGAAGTAAGGCTTTCGTCACCGATGAAAAATATAATCAGGGTTTCTGTTGTACACTTTAAAGGAGCGTTTTCGGACGCTCCTTCATTTGACCTTAATACAGACGAAACCTTTTCTCCATGCATAAAAAACTACGATGACAGAACCGAGCTTATTTCAGGCGATACAAGGGCTGTCATAAAAAAAGGAAATGTATGGGATATACAGTTTTTCTATAAGGATAAGCTGCTTACTGAAAACGGTCCCAGGTCAACCTCATATATCACAGAAAACTCCTTCAGTGCTGACAACCGTATAAACTCATACAACGACAATCGCTTCTGGGACTTTGCTTCTGATAAGAAAACATATCTCAGAGAACAACTGTCTCTTGATGTAAACGAATATATATACGGCTTCGGAGAAAAATTCACTCCATTTACCAAGAACGGACAAACCGTTGAGATATGGAACTCAGACGGCGGCACAAGCTCTGACCAGTCATACAAGTGCATACCTTTTTATATTTCTTCAAAAAAATACGGTGTTTTTGTAAATTCTTCAGGCAGAGTCTCGTTTGAAGTTGCTTCAGATACTGTTTCAAAGGTCTCGTTTACTGTACCTGAAGAAGCTCTCGAATACTATATCATTGCAGGAGAAACACCGCATGAGGTACTGTCAAACTATACAGGTCTTACAGGCAGACCCGCTCTGCCTCCGGCATATACGTTCGGACTATGGCTTTCCACGTCATTTACTACAGAGTACAACCGTGAAACTGTACTTTCCTTTATAAACAAAATGAAAGCATATAACATTCCTCTTCAGGTCTTCCACTTTGATTGCTTCTGGATGAAGGAATATGAATGGACAAGCTTCGAATGGAATAAAAAATGCTTCCCCGATCCTGAGGAGCTTCTGAAGGAAATAAAAAGCATGAATATATCCGTAAGTGTATGGATAAACCCATACATAGCCCAGCGTTCAATACTGTTTGATGAGGGCGTGAAAAAAGGATTTTTTCTGAAAAATCCCGATGGAACCGTCTTTCAGACTGATATGTGGCAGCCCGGTATGGCAATAGTTGATTTTACCAATCCAGAAGCCTGCAGCTGGTTTTCGGACAAGATAGAAAAACTGTGTAAGGCAGGAGTAAACTGTATAAAAACTGATTTTGGTGAGAGAATCCCCGTAAACGTAAAGTATTATGACAACTCAGATCCGATAAAAATGCATAACTACTATGCATATCTGTACAATAAAACAGTTTTCGATGTACTTGAAAAATACTATGGCAAAAACAATGCCTGCATGTTTGCAAGAAGTGCTACAACAGGCTGTCAGCGTTTCCCTGTTCACTGGGGCGGTGACTGTTCGGCAAGCTATGTGTCAATGGCTGAAACCCTGCGCGGCGGACTTTCGCTATGCTGCAGCGGTTACGGCTTCTATAGTCACGATATAAGCGGTTTCGAAGATACAGCCACTCCTGATATATACAAGAGATGGTGCGCATTCGGGCTTTTCTCCACACACAGCCGGCTTCATGGAAATTCTTCCTACAGAGTACCATGGTTTTTTGACGAAGAATCAGTAGAAGTCTTAAGATTTTTTACCACTCTCAAGGGAAGACTCATGCCTTATATTTTTACTCAGGCAATCATGACCTCAGAAACCGGAGTGCCTATGATGAGGGCTATGTTTATGGATTTTCCGGACGACAACGTTTGTCTTACTCTTGATAAACAATACATGTTCGGTGATTCACTGCTGTGCGCTCCTGTCTTCAACGACCGTTCCGAAGCTGAGTTTTATCTCCCTGACGGTCTCTGGACAGATATAATCACAGGAGAACAGTACAGCGGCGGACGTTATATAAGAAAAAAATGCTCCTATACAGAACTTCCGGTTCTCGCAAAACAAAACAGTTTAATCGCTTACGGAAAGTTCGAGGGAAACTTCGGATATGATTATCTTGATAACGCAGAAATAATCTATTATTCTCCTGTTCCTGAAGCAGAGGCCTTTACAAAGATAGCAGATACCGACGGAAAAATAATTTTCAGCATATCTGCAAAAACAGAAAACGGTATTCTGACTATCAAGCGCAGCAAAACTGATAAAAAATTCAGGTTTACAGTATATGGCACAGGCTTCAGTATTGATATTACTCCCGATATGCCTGATAGTATTTCGTCGAAGCTTGATTGATTTTTTATAGTAAACAAAAATAACAGGCGTATGCAAAATATATAGTAAACGACAAAAGTTAAATCTTTTTTGACTTTCACTATAATTTGCATACGCCCTTTTTTATTCCCTGTTCTCTGCTCTTATTTCAAAGTAATATAGTGAACGAAAAAAAGTTTTTTTCGTTCACTATATTTATCACCTGCGCACAGGCATTCCGTCAGTGTCTACTGAAAATAAATCATTTCCTTCAAGAATACCGGTGCCGACTTCTGTACTGAAAATATCAAAATGCATACTGTCAGGATCTATCAGAACTGCAGATATTCCATCATTGTAAAACGGTGAAACGTTTGCCTCACCGACCCTGCTTATCGCTTCAGTCGATATGTCATAAACATAAAGATACATCTGAGTCTCCTGCTCGGCAAAAAGATACAGATAATTCTTTCCGTCGGCAGTTCTTACATAGTACGGCTCACAATCATAAGCCCAGAAGTTATCTGTGTGCAAAAGCTCTGCTACAGAGATATCCACAGTTGCATCAAAAACCGCTTCCTCATCGTAGCTGTCAGATACAGTCAGCTCCTCACAGCTGCCATTTCCATCTAAGTCCGTGTAGAAGGCTGAATCAACCGGAAAAGAAACTATATATGCTTCCGGAGCTTTTGTATACTTTTCACGGAAAAGGTCAGGGTGTTCAGCAAACGATACTGTTACAGCTGCCGTACTAAAGCCTGCGGCTGAAATCTCACCCTCGCTGAAGTAAACAGTGATTCCGTTGTAGTCAAGTGTCCATTGCATTTCGTCTGCATCGTTTTCTTCAAAATATTCCTTAATAACCGTTTCACAGTCAGCGACGTCTTTTGCAGCTATACTGATAAGCTTAACCTGAGCAGCCTCTGCAAATTTATCAATATCAGTTACAACATCGGAAAGGAGCAGCTCTCTGCCGGTTTTTGTATCATAGTTTCTGCCCTCAAACCACTTGTAACCGCTGTTTATTCCGTTGTTAAGATAAGCCTCAGACAGAACACTCAATACAGTGTTATCAGCACGTCTTACATGAGCGTCAAGCTCAGAAACAACCGGCTCAAAGTTTTCAGAACCATAAGAAAGCTTTTCATTGGCAAGCTCTGTAAGCATAGAAAACTCATCCTTCATATCGCTTTCCTGTTCTGATGAAATCCTGTTCAGCTCTGCAGCAAGCTCAGGATAGCGTTCAGCCTCCTCGCTTCCTAAAAGAACAGATGAACGCTCACTCTCCACCAGCATTATCCCGTGTTCATCAGACCACTCAGAATCATAAAGTTCACGTTTATTGACCTTCAATAGTTGTATCTCTGATTCTGATAAAACATTCTCAGCTTTGTCTTCTTCTCCTGCTTTGCTTTCTGATGAGACTATAGTCACGGCTGTGATATCTGTTTCTGACGTTTCCGCAGCCTCCGTCACAGAAGTTGTCTGTGAAACTTCTGCAGATGAACTTTCCTCTTTTTTTGCTGAATTATCACTGCATCCGGTTGCTGTCAGCAATCCACAAAGTATTAAAACATATCCTGCTATTTTCTTCATTTTCATTCCCTTTCCGGACATAAGGGCGAAAGAGCCTGAACTCCTTCGCCCTGTATTTTTTATTTACTATAGTTTATTATAGACTTACTGACGTGTATAAACCAGATCCCATGCATATTCATTTCTGACAGTCATTTTATCATCGTCAATCACTATCTGAAAACCGCCTACATCCCCGTCATCGAAGTAAATATCAATATAGTCGCTTCTGAGGAATTCATAAGTGAAGTCACACTTATAAGTTCCGTCTTCTGTGAGGCAGCTGTACGAACCTGTTCCGTCTGCTTTGAAGGTAAAGGTCTCATCTATTCCTGTTTCGCTTTCTTTCCATGTGCCGATCACTGCAGCAGCATTCGGATTTGAAGATTCTGCGTTTGTTGATGCTTCAGTTTCTGATTCTGCCGGTTCTTCAGTTTCATCTGCGGACTTTTTAAAGCTCTGTTCGCTCTGGTATTTATCAATAAGAACAAGTGTGTCGCCATTGACTTTTACAGTATAGCTTTCAGTGTCGTCCACATCATAAACCAGTGAAAGAGTGTTTCCGTCAACTTTGTATGTAAACTCATATTCAGGACCGCTTATTAAAACTCCTGAACCATCAGCATTGAAGATATATGTATCTTCCCAGTCACTTTCAGTGTCAACCCACTTGCCGACAAGCTCTGATTCTGCTACATTCAGGGCAGCTTCAGCAGTTTCTTCGCTTTCATCTGCAAAAGGATTTGCGACACCCGAATCAACGCCGAAAAGCTCGCCTATAATCCATGCACACTGTTCCTGAGTCAGATTATCGAGGCCGTAAGAATACATCTCAAAACCGAAAAGTGCCTTTGTTGTAAGATACTGTACTTCACCTGTACCTTCTTCATTCTTCCAGTAATCCAGGTCATATTCTACACCTACGAAAAGATCGGTTTTTTCACCATAATCCTTGAATGTGTAAGTAGTTTCAATCATAACCACATCATACCCGTTCCACTTGAAGCCAAGAGGCGTAACTTTTTGTGAACAGTTGCTGTTTTCTGCTGCAGTTTCAGCATCCAGTTCACCGTCAAAATAAAGCTGTGCAATGATCGGATAGTTTGTCGGCTCATTATTATACGCATCACGATGCCAGTGAGTGCAGCTTGTAGCAGAGTATCCGTTGACTTCATCAGACAACTGCACCATCATTACAGAACCGTTTTCTTCCTGATTCTGCAATGTATTCTCATCGAATTCTGCACCCTTTGGACAATAGATCTCCGATGTATACTTCTCCTCATCTTCACTGCTGCCCCAGCCGTAGTAAACCATAACACTGGCAACACTGCTGTCATCAGTTTCAGGCGCTGTTGTTTCTTCCGTATCTTTTTCGGTTGTTACAGACGTTGTTGTATTCTCAGAAGCCTGTGTTGTGCTTTCTGCTGAACTGTCTGTGTTTTCAGCTGTCTTGTCATTTCCGCAGGCAGACATTGAAGCTGCTGTTGCCAAAGCAAGTATACCTGCCCATATTTTTTTCAAACTCATAGTTTCCTCTCCTATTTTCTGAATAATCTGCCGAAGAAGCTCTGCTTTACCCGGCCTTCTTCTATATCATTTGCTGTTTCAACACCCTGTTTTACTGCTTCCTCAACACTTCCGCCTGTAACTGCCGCTTTCAGCACTTCTGAAGCCGTGTCTCCAAGGTTGCGCATATGCATTCTGTTCTTTCTTTCATTGTCAAAAACACCGTTATTTATCCAGGCCTTACGGTCGCTGTTGATCCTCTCTGCCAGATCATAAAAAACGGATTTTTCGGTATCATCGTTTACATTTCCGCTTAATCTTATTTCATGAATGCAAACGTCGTTATACGGAATAATTACCGTGCAGCCGGTCAGCTTTTCGTCCATATTTTTTTCTTCCTGCACGGTTACATACTCTGCATGTATGTCCATAATCTCGTTATTTCTGAAATCCGCAAGATTTTTGTTATCATCAGCAAACTGATACGGTATCATCGTATCAAAATAAAACACAGGAACATGTTCATAGCCGCTATAGCTTTCGGAAATAATCTGAAAAGCACCGAGCCTTGTGTTACAGCGGTACTGTACTCTGTGGCTTCCCAGATCCCATGTATTGAAGCTCCTCTCTGCACTCTGAAAACGGTTTTCTGCGCTGTCAAAGCTTGCTTCGAAGTCAGCTTCCTCTCTTGCAAGCGTATCCATCATATGCTGTGCGTTATCCTTTGAGGTATAACCCATTCTTGCAAAAGGATTAGTCTTTTTCTTGCATTCGCTGCAGATGTATTCCTTGGTCTGAAGCTTGGAGCGATTCATCATACCAACTTCATTTCCGCAGAAAACACAGGCTTCTTTACTGAATAAACCCATGCCTATCCACCTCTTTTACCTTATGATTCATAACCATTCTCTCCTTTGCCTTTTTTTAGCATTATTGACTAAATAAGCATAATATGCTAAAATAAATAGATGGGCGGTTCCTGTGACTGTTGGCGCACCCACAGGAACAAAACAAGCATAGCCTGACAGAGTACCCATAACGCGGAAGGATATATACTCTACTTTTACCCTTGCAAAGATTATCATATCAAAAATCAGTTTTTTTTACCCCACCCAAACTTTCAAAAAAGGGTAGGAAAGCTGAAAAATCACGCAAAATCAGGTAGTAAACCGGGTAGCAAACCCGTATAAGAAGGGAATATATGATGAAAAGGATAGCTTCTATATTATTGACTTTTGCAATAATAGCAGCCTGCTTATCAGGCTGTTCAGATAAAAACAGACCTGACACAGATAATCCTGTCACTCTTACAATGTGGCACGTCTATGGCAGTCAGACAAAATCCCCCCTCAACGACACAATTGACAGATTCAACGATACCATCGGCAGAGAAAACGGCATTACAATAAATGTGGTTTCAGTAACAAGCTCCTCAGCGATTGATAAAGCACTTGCCGCTTCAGCAAACGGTGAACCGGGAGCTGAGGATCTTCCTGACCTTTTTACCGCATATCCGAGAGTGGCGGAAATCGTCGGAGAGGACAGGCTTCTTTGCTGGAACAATTATTTTTCGGCAGACGAGCTTTCACCTTTCAGAGATGAGTTTATTTCCGAAGGATACTTTGGTGATAAGCTACTTATGCTGCCTGTTGCCAAATCCTTCGAGGGACTGTTTCTGAACAAGACTCTGTTTGACAGATTCAGCGCAGAAACAGGTGTATCGGTCAATTCACTCAAAACCTTTGACGGGTATTTTAAAACAGCGAACATCTATTATGACTGGTCAGGCGGACAGAACTTTACTCAGATAAACGATTTTTACAACTACGCATACATAGGAATGAAAGCATACGGCGGCGAATTTATCTCTGACGGCAAGCTTAATCTTAATGATGAAGCCTTTGAAAAGATATGGAATTCTTTAAGCAGAGCTGCTATCTACGGTGGAATATGCCTTGATGACGGGTATGCCGCTTCACGCTGGAAAACCATCGAGATAATTTCAAACACAGGTTCAACTGCTGATATACTTTATCAGCCTGAGATGGTATTCTATCCGGATAACACAACAGAAGACATAACCTCGGTTTCCCTGCCATATCCTGCTTTCACTGAAAACAAACCGGCCGCTGTTCACAGAGGCGGAGGACTTTTTGCGGTAAAGAACGAGGACGAACGAAAGAACTACGGAGCCTATGTTTTTGCAAAGTGGCTTACAGAAAAAGAAAATAACCTGTACTTTGTTACAAGCACGGGCTATCTTCCGGTTACAGATGATGCTTTTACTTCACTTCTGGCAGACACAAGCATTGCAGAAAAGGAAAGCTACCGCAGCCTCTATAACATGATAAGCAGTATGATCAACTCCTATGAGCTTTATGCACTGCCTCTCTACAGCAATACTTCGGACATTCAGAGCCGTTTTGAGCAGAACGTCAAGCTGGTACTAAAAGCTGCACATAAACAGTACATCGAACAAACAGCAAACGGCAAATCTAAGGAAGCTGTTCTTGACAGGCTTGCAGCCTCTTCACTTGAAGAGCTGAAAAGACTTTCGGTCAAGGATATGTGAGGATATGATCATGAATATACTAAAATACCTTGACATAAAAAGCCTTGTAAAGCAGTTCAGAGCAGAAGGTTTATCAATGCGCAGAAGATTTGCCTTCTATATATTTTCCGTGATCTGTCTGTTCCTTGCGGTCATTATTATTCTGCTTAATCTGTTCGGTATTCTTAATCCTACTGACAGACAGATAATGAACGCCCTTAACGTACGGCTTTCTGCCTTTTCAGAACGGATCGAACGTGATTGTGATGAGCTTGCAGCCTGTGCGATATCTTTTTCAGGTCAGCTTGAAAAATCGATTCAGGATTATCTGACTGAAAACAATATAACCTTTGATAAACTTAAAAACAATTCCAGAGCACTTGACTCCTTACAGAACCGGCTTTATGACGCAGTTTATCTTAATATGCAGGTTGCTCCCGCAAGCGGTGCGTTTTATATTCTGGATACAACCGCAAACAGCAATTCGGAAACCAGGCTTTACAGCGGAGTTTATCTCAAGTATATCAATCTCTGCTCTGAGAACACCGTAAACAATGATTTTTCCATCTACAGAGGCTCCTTTTCCACGGGAAAAAGCAGAAACATCAACTTCCACAGCGGCTGGAAAAATGAAAGCAGTACCACATTTTTTGAAAACTGCGATGAGGTTTTTTCGGACGGAACTCACTTTGTTTTAAGTCCTGCTGTCGAAATCCCCGATACATGGGAAAGAGCAAGATATATTTATGTTCCTATACGTGATTACAGCGACACTATCATCGGAGTCTGCGGCTTTGAAATAACCGATCTTCTGTTTCAGTTTTCACACAAAACAGAAAACGGAAGCTTCGAAAACGAGATATGCAGTCTGCTTGATGAGCATAACGGAATTTACTCCGGTCAATTCAGCTCAGGACGTTATAACATGGACAATGTCCTGAACATCATTGACAGAAACGGCTCACAGCTTTTTGATTTTGGCAGCGAAAAATGCATAGGACTGACTCAGCAGATCGTTCTTGGTAATGAAGCCTTCAGTATCGCTGTTATGCTTCCGAAAACACAGTATGAAAGCTTTCTGCGTAAGGGACAGATTAAAATCATGCTGATTTTTCTGATTGCAGCACTCCTTGCCGCCGTCTGCTGTATTTTTATGAGCAAAAAATACGTTTCCCCTATTCTTAAAAAGATAGAACATATCAAATCCAGAGATGATTATGGGGAACAGCTTCGTATCCGTGAAATAGACGATCTTTTTGCTTTTCTTGAAGAAAAGGACAACTTTTATGAACGTCAGCTTGATGATCTCGAAAGTGCAAAATAATTTGCTGAGGAAGAAGCACGTAAGGCAAAGGAAGAATACGAAAAGGCAGAGGAAAAGTACGAGCTTGCCAAAAGCGAAATTGACCGTCTTGCCGAAAAGCAGAAGGAAGAACTCGTTCCTGAGGAATATAACTTCTTTGTTGAAAACCTCGGTACGCTTACTCCTGCAGAATACAGAGTCTACGAATTATATCTTTCCGGAAAGACCGCAAAACAGATCGCAGAGATTCTTCATATTACTGAAAACACTCTTAAATACCACAACAAGAATATCTACAGCAAGCTTGGAATTTCCTCACGAAAACAGCTGCTCCGCTATGCTGTCCTGAAACAGCACAGGGATGAGAAAGAGGGATCAGTGTAAAGATATTTTAAAAGTTGACATTTCTGCATTTATATAGTATAATTTGATTATATAATAGTGAACGGATTTATGCTATAGGGACTTATTTATTTTGACATTAACTATAATTTAGTTATATAAAGCTTCGGGTAACGCTTCTGCAGTCATTTTTTCTTTTTGCTCATGGCTTTTTCATAATCCTGAAAAGAGGGGGATTTATGGAATCAAAATCAATTACTAAACTGGTTTATACTGTAAACACAATCATACTTATGCTGGTTTACGGACTTATGTTTTTCTTTTATTTATGTAAAGTGCACTTCCTTACGATTTTTAGTATTCCAACATCAATGATCTATCTGATAGGTTACTATCTTATCTACAAAAACAAGTTAGATTATTATGTATGGATGGTTTTTTCATGGCTGACGCTTTACATGGGAGTTACAACGATATGTCTTGGATACAACTATGGTTTCCATCTCTACTGTTTCTCAATGATACCAACCATGTTCGTCTCGGAATATATTTCTTATAAGCTAAAAAAGAAAAGTCTGAAGGCACTTCATATCAGTCTTATCATTGCTGTTTTCTATATGTTCTGCACAGGATACATATCTATTTTCGGACCTGTATATCAGACCAGTGCCAAAGCCGAAACAGTTTTCTGGATATTCAACGCAATCTCTGTATTCAGCTTTCTTATTTTTTACAGCAATTATCTGATACGTGCCATTATCATATCCGAAGAAAAATTAACAGAAATTGCTCATATAGATCGACTGACTAATCTATACAACAGGCATTATATGACAAAGCGCATGGAAACTCTACCCTGCAACGAAACAGGCAGTTTTCTTGCAATGGCTGATATAGATAAGTTCAAGAACATCAACGATACATATGGACATAACGGTGGTGATGAAGTTTTAAAAGCTGTTTCGTCAGTTATGAAAAACGAATGTACCGATTGTGAAATTGCAAGATGGGGCGGTGAAGAATTTCTTATTTTCTCAGCTGCACCGCTTGCTGACGGAAAAGATATGCTTGAAAAACTCCGCAAAAAAATTGAAAATTCGCCTGTTTGTTTTGAAGGACAGGAAATACATGTTACCATTACGATAGGCATGGCAATAAAGCAGCCTGATCAATCCATAGATTCGTGGATCAATGAGGCTGATAAAAAACTATACTTCGGAAAAAACAACGGCAGAAACAGAGTGATAGAATAGTTGTAGAGTAAACTCTCAGGCGGCTGACCATTTACTGATCAGCCGCCTGTTTTAGGTTGTGCTCAGGTGAAAAGCTTCAGGCACCGCATTTGCGGTGCCTGATTTCGATTAATACTGATCTTCCGGACTACAATCCTATTTCCGGTAAATCATTATCACCGCCACTTGCTGTAATAATGTCCTCTGTTTCGAACTCT
>SVNR01000022.1 GCA_015066815.1 Ruminococcus sp. | reverse complement strand
TTCAACTGATGAAACAAGACCTCCTCCGTTGTTCCTTACATCAAAAACAATGCCCTTTGCTCCCTCTGAAACAAGCTTCTGAAAGTTTGCATGAAGCTGCTCAGGCGTTTTGTCATTAAACTGGCTTATGGATATATACCCTACAGAGTCATCAAGCATCTTTCCCTCTGCGGTGATAACATCTATTTTTTCACGCTTCACAATAATATCAGAGGTTACGCCGTCACGCTTTATTGTCATAACAAGTTCTGAATTATTTTCACCGTTCTTTATATAATCAACTGATTCATAATACCCTGTCTGTGCTACATCGTTTGAATCAAGAGCGATTATTATGTCTTTTACTTTAAGTCCTGCCTTGCTTGCCGGTGTGTTGTCCCTCACCTCTTCGATGATCATATATCCATCCTCAGAGGGCGAAACCGTAACTCCTATACCGACCTGCTGACCTGTCTGAACCTCTGTTCTCTCGGCTGTAAGCTCTATACTCTGATATCTTGAGTATTTGTCCTCAAGCCCTTCTACAAAGCCGCCTATCGACGAATCAATAAGCTTTTTTTTGTCAACACCGTCATAATAAAAATATTTGTCAACATAATACTCAGCCTCAGTCAGCAGAGCGTACTTTTTATAAGTATTATAATAATATAATCTCATAGCCGAATATGTAAGAGAAAAGGTTATCATAGCTGTACAGGCTATTACTATTGCTGTTTTTCCTGCGCTTTTATTTTTTTTCTCCATATGCATCATCCTTTTCTTCCTGATAATAAAATTATAGTGAAAGTCAGAACATATCTGACTTTCACTATAATTGATTTTTTATCGCCCTGCACATGCATAAGCTACGTGCATATCAGCTGATAAATCTGTTGTTTACTATAAGTCTTAAGGAAACACTGATTAAATCACGTCTTCGACTTGACGCACATTCTGCTTGCATATTTTCCGCCATCCGGCACAAAAACTCCTTGACATACGACAGTATGCCTGCGTCGTTTTTATACAGTCTGACGAAAAATCTGACTGCGCATCATGTACGCCAGACTTAATCAGTGCTTCCTTAATAATAACTCATCGGATCAGTATGATTGCCGTTTTTGAGCACCTCAAAGTGAAGATGGTTGCCTGTCGAATATCCGGTAGTTCCGACATATCCTATAGTCTGACCCTTTGTTACTGTCTGACCCTGTGTTACAGCTACTGACTGACAGTGTGCATACATTGTAGAGTAAACATTATCGTCATGCTGAATGAGGACATAGTTTCCGTATCCGCCGCCGCAGCCACAGCTGTAGTTTTTGGAATAGTTATGTGTACATCCGCTCACGACCCTGATTACTGTTCCGTTATCTGCCGCAACTATTGAAGTTCCGGCTATACCGCCGCCGGCGATATCTATACCCTTATGGAAGCTGCTGTCAAAGCTTCTGTATCCATAATTACTCGAAAGATTATAAAAACCCGGAACAGGCCACGCAAGTCCGCTGCTCACAGACGGAGGCGGTGTCGATGGCGGTGGTGCCGGTGTTGAAGGCGGCTCACTCACAGGAGGTGCCTCACTTACCGGAGGCTGACTTACCGGAGGTTCAGGCTCTGACGGCTTCTGCTGCTCTTCAAGTCTTTTTGATTCTTCTACAGAAGCTGAGACCGAGGCTGAAACAGAAGCTGAAACAGACTGTGATATGGATACTGACTCAGCAACAGAAGCTGAAACACTCTTTGATACAGATATGGATTCCTGTCTCTTCTGTTCCTGAAGAACTGCCAGGTCGGCGAGCATCTTGTCATACTCTTCTTCCTGCTCAGCAATGGCCTGATTTTTTGCCTCAATATCCTCTTCTAACGCTTCCTTGTTGTCATCGATACGTGCAAGCTCATCCTGAGTTGCCTGATAATCCTTTCCAAGCTCGGAAAGTACCTGTGAAAACTCTTCTTTTCTTTCCTTGGCATCCTCCAGGTTATTGCTTAACATATCCTGTTTCTCTGTAAGCTCTGCGTTATATTCTCTGAGTGCAGAAAGCTGTTTTTCAAGCTCCTTTACAAGATCGTTGTCATGCTCGGCTACCTTTGATACAATCTCAAGCTTTGTGAGTATATCATAAAAATCAGCCGAACCTGCAAACACTGCTGACAAGGAATCTCCGCCTGACATATATGAAGCTCTGAATCTCTTCTTGAAAAGCTCCATGTTCTTGTCTATATCAGACTGTGTAGCTTTTATCTGTTCTCCAAGATCGTTTATCTGTATAAGATTCTGCTCTATCATATCGTCGATCTGTTCCATCTGACCAACAACATAATCTATATTCTGATTCTGAAGCGCTATCTTTTCGTTGAGTGTGTCTATGTACTTAATCTTTGCGTTTTCATCCTCAAGCATCTTGTCATATTCTTTTTTGGCACTCTCTACCTCTGCCTGAAGATCTGCTATTTTTTTCTTGTTTTCGATTTTAAGCTGTTCGAGCTCTTCAATAGTCTGTGCAGCCTTTACCGGTGCGCGAAAAACTGTTGCTCCATTGCAAAAATTAAGTGAAAGAACCCCTGCAATTCCAATGGAAAGGATTCGTTTCAGAGATATACTGTTCATCATTACTCCTTTCGGAAAAAACATTATTTTCTTTTATACCTGAAGATGCTTCGATGTACTTATAACACTTCCGAGTGCGCCTATGACCGCACCAATACAAAGATATACCGCAAGCATTATATACTTGACCTCATCATACGGAAGCGGCTCTGATACGCCCAGCATCTGCCAGAAAGAAATATCGTTCTTTATGATATCCATAAGTGCTGTATAACCATAATATGTAATTACCGAGGCTCCTATTCCGGAAATAAACCCGGTAAAAAGTCCTTCAAAAAAGAAAGGCATACGGATAAATGAGTTTGTGGCACCTACATACTTCATTATATTGATCTCACGGCGTCGTGCATAGACACTGGCTCTTGTCGAGTTTGAAATCATTATGAGTGAAACAAGTATAAGTGCTGTAAGAAGTGTTATGGAAATAACAAAAACTACCTTTCTGAGCTTGGTAAGTATCTGTGCGAACTCTGTAGGAGCTTTTATTTTTTCCGTAAAGCTTAATGAGTTAAGCTCGTCTACCGTTTCTTCCATTTTTGATGTGTCGGATACTTTTATGTTAAAAGCATCCGGAAGAGGATTGTCTTTTCTGAGTTCTTCATAAACCTCTTCATAGCCCTGCATCTGAGAAATAAAATTCTCAAGCGCAGCATCCTTAGGATAATAGCTTACCTGTGCAATGTTAGGAATCTGCTTTATTGAATTTTCTGCCTCTGAAAGCTTATCCTCAGGTGTATCTTCCTTTATGAAAAGAACTACTTCGTTCTTGTTTTCTATAGAACCGAGAAGAATCTCGACATTCATTACAAAAAGTGAAGATATTCCGACAAGAAGCAGGGAAACCATAAGTACGCAGCATGTTGCCACGCCCATTATACGGTTATGCCATACGTTCTTGAAGCCCTGACCGATAAGATAAAATAAACTGCCTATGTAGAATCACCCCTTAAACTGTGTCATCCATCAACGCATCTGCTTCTCCGTCAATAACATCATCATAGATAACTGTTCCCTGATTTATGTTGATAAGACGTCCTCCGAAATGCTTTACAAGCTCGTGCTCATGAGTAACCATCACCACGGTAGTACCGCACTGATTTATTGCCTTGAGCAGTCCGACTATCTCCTGAGAAAGCTCAGGGTCTACGTTTCCGGTAGGCTCGTCCGCTATGAGAAGCTTAGGATCGTTTACAAGAGCTCTTGCAAGAGCAACACGCTGCTGCTCACCGCCTGAAAGCTCATTCGGGTATGATTTCATTTTGTTCTGAAGACCCACAAGTCCTATAACATATGATACTCTCTTCTTGATATAGGATCTTGGCGCGTTGATTACACGAAGTACAAACGCTATGTTTTCATATACCGTCATCGACGGTATAAGTCTGAAATCCTGAAAAACCACGCCTATAGTTCTTCTGAACTTCGGAACTCTGTTTTTCTTGAGAGTTCTGAGGTTATAACCGTTTACCATAACGACTCCGTCGCTGGCATCAACCTCCTTGAGAAGAAGCTTGATAAGCGTACTCTTTCCTGCACCTGATGCACCAACTATGAACGTAAAATCACCGTCATCTATATGGATGTTTATACCGTTGATAACGTTATGTCCCTTGTTGTATGCAACACATACATTTTTTAGTTCTACCAAGTAATACACCGCCTTGATTTTTTTTCCGGCCGGAAATATTTTTTTCGTATTTTTTACGTTTAATGCCTGCACATGAGGTGCAGGCACCGGAGATACGTGCCGGATATCAATTAAAACTTAACGGGATTTGCCGATAAGTATTTTTTAACCATAAGAGCTATCTTGAAGATTATCGCATGATCAAACTCTCTGAGATCAAGTCCGGTAAGCTTTTTGATTTTTTCAAGTCTGTAAACAAGTGTGTTTCTGTGAACAAAAAGCTTTCTTGAGGTTTCGGAAACGTTGAGGTTGTTTTCGAAAAATCTCTGAATAGTAAAAAGTGTTTCATGGTCAAGTGACTCTATGCTGCCTCTCTTGAATACCTCGTGAAGAAATGTTTCACAAAGAGTTGTAGGAAGATGATATACAAGTCTTGCAATTCCGAGGTTGTCATAGCTTACGATAACCTTATCGGTATCAAACACCTTTCCTACTTCAAGCGCTGTCTGAGCTTCCTTGAAGGAACGTGCAAGCTCCTTGACTCCTACTACAGGATTTCCTATGCCTACGTTTACTCTTGTATAGAACTCACCGCTGAGCGTATCTGCGATAGAACGTGCAAGCTTTTCAAGATCCTTAGAGTCAACTGTGTTCTTGATTTCCTTTACAAGTACGATATCTGTCTCTGTGATGTTAAATACAAAATCCTTGCTCTTGTCAGGGAAGAGGTTCTGGATTACATCATAAGCTGATATATCGTTTGCTGAAACTATTCTGATGAGAAGAACAACTCTGCTTACCTCAGCGTTAAAGTGAAGCTCTCTTGCCTTTATCACGATATCGCCGGGAAGTACGTTATCGAGTACGACATTTTTTATGAAGTTGTTTCTGTCATACTTCTCATCATAATACTGCTTGATGTTTGTCAGAGTGATAGCAAGTATGCTTGCATACTTTGCAGCAGTATCATCTGTTCCCTCAACAAAAACCGCATAGTCAGGCTTTATGTTTGAGCCGAACGGCTTGTATGTGAAGCCGTCACGGATAAATATATCTGCTGAACCATTAAGATCAAGCGATACAAACTCATTGGTTGTTCCTATTTTTGTGAAATCACTGCATGCAATTATTGAGGCTGTTTCATCAACGACACCTATAGTTGCACCTACAGTTTCAAACATCTGGTGAATTAAACCCTGAAATAATCTGTTAGCCATAAAATTATTCCTTTCTGCATTTGTTATATATGCATAAAATCAATGTTTTCAATAAAGAAAGTTTATTATAATACGCTATTCATTACAGATTGTAGCACATTTTTTGTTCTTAGTTGTGAACAAACTGTTAACGTTACTCTTTTGAGTGTAATGATATTTTACTTATTGTAAATATTTTTTTGTATAAAATTTTTTAACAGAAATATCTTCGGACGATTTCCTTTAAAACTTGATTATATTGTCAAAATATTATAGGATTATATTTTAATAGTCATTTATTAAGTTTTAAGGTTAATAAGTGACTGTTAGAATTTAAAAAAAATCAAATCATATTTTTTCTATTTCCATTATTATTTCGTTGTCTGAAATATATGAGGAGTTTACATCAATCGTATACTTCATATACAGGTGTCCGCCGTCCTCTGCAAGCTCGTTTTTTATCTTGTGTGCATATATACCTACCATCATGTCACCGTACGGTGTTCCATAATGACAATGGTGCTTCTTGTTTATTTCGAGGACAAGACTTGACGGAGCGTCTCCGTCTCTGTTTATCGTCGCAAAGCTGTCACTCATAACCTCAACTGAGGTGGTGCAGTCTTCAAAGCCTGTCGCCTCCGAATCCTTGTAGCTGACCTTATAGCTTCTGTCGCTGCAGGAAAAGCTTCCTTCTGTTATAAGCTCCATCTCCGTTGACTCTCCGTCAACTGTCTGTACGCTTTTCATTTTTATTATTACCGCTCTGGTATTTTCTTTCATATCAGGTTTTCCTCCGGTCAGACTGACGACTTTCCGTCGTAATCATCGATTGCCTGTATAAGAAGCAGGCTTATCAGCTCTGTAAAGTTATAGCCTTCGTTCTCCATAAGCTTTACAAACATACTGTCCGCAGAGATCTCAGGAACCGGGTTTATCTGGCTTATGACTATATCTCCCGCTTCATTATAGTAGAAGTCTATTCGTGCCATTCCCGAACAGCCCATAAGTCTGTATACCTGCTCTGCTGTCTCCTTGAGAAGTACCGCCACATCGGGATCGATATCCGCAGGAACTATATACTCGTGTCTGCTGAACATTGAGTTGAAGTCAAAGTCATCTTTTTTTATGACTACCTCTCCCGGTTCTGAAACAGTAAGTGTATCATAGCCTATCACTGCGACTTCTATTTCTTTTCCCTTTACAAACTCCTCAACTACAACCTTTTCGTCCTGTGCAAGTGCGATCTTGATAGCATGTCTGAGAGTATCCATGTCGTTGGCTGTGTTCAGACTGTTTGAAGAACCGAAGTTTGCAGGCTTTACTATTATCGGAAACTCAAGCTCTTCGCAATACTGGCTGCACTTCCTGTCAAGCAGTGACAGCTCGTTTCTGAACATCATACGCCAGTTTGAGGTCTTGAAGCCGTTGTATCCGAGAACCATTCGTGTGTAGGTTTTGTCCATGCAGGCAGCAGATGCCATAAGGTCGCTTCCTACATATGGTATACCCGTGATACGAAGCATTCCGGCAATGGTTCCGTCCTCGCCGTTTTTTCCGTAAAGTACAGGAAAGATAACGTCTATCTTAAAAAATGATGCTTCCCCGTTTTCAAGTTTTATTATGCCGTTCCTGTTAGGGTCGGGAGATATCACCACCGGCGTACAGTCAGGATTTTCGCTCCACGTGTCATTCAGAATTTCCTGGCTTGTGCCCGGATAGTACAGCCATCTTCCCTTTCTTGTTATTCCTATGCAGACTGTTTCGTATTCTTCTGTATCAATATTATCTATAATAGATGCCGCTGCCAGAAGAGAGGTTTCATATTCATTGGAAACTCCGCCAAAAATTATTGCTGCTCTTATTTTTGACATATGCATCCCCCCTTAGTTATTTTTAATTCTGCAATAGACGCTTTATTTATTTATTTTAACATATTTTTGTGAAAACTGCAAGTGAATTTATTATAAAATTTTGTCACGCTATAAACTGTGCACAAAAAAATATATTCTGACAAAGCTGTATTATGCCATAGTGAACTAAAAATATATTTTTCGGTCAATATAATTTCTCAAAAAAACAAAGCAGCCGCAGTCAGAGCATCTTACACGGATACCTGACTGCAGCAGCCTTATCTTAAAATATTATTTTTTGAATCTGTCAACAGCTTCCTTTACCTTAACTGCAATGTTTTCCTTGCAAAGTCCGAACTCCTTAAGAAGATCGACTGCCGGACCGCTGTGGCCGAATTCGTCGTTTACTCCGATCCTTACAACCGGTACAGGACAGCACTCTGTAACAGCCTCAGAAACTGCTGAACCAAGACCGCCGATAATACTGTGTTCCTCAACAGTAACTATGAGTCCTGTTTCTTTTGCAGCCTTGCAAACTATTTCCTTGTCAAGAGGCTTTATTGTATGGATATTGATAACTCGTGCGTTTATTCCGTCAGCCTCAAGCATCTTTGCAGCTTCAAGAGCTTCGTTTACCATAAGACCTGTAGCGATGATCGTAACATCAGTACCATCCTTAAGTCCGATACCCTTGCCTATCTCAAATCTGTATGTTGCCTCATCGTTAAAAACAGGTGCGGCAAGTCTTCCGAAACGAAGATAAACAGGACCTTCGTATGCAGCTGCTGCCTTGACTGCCGCCTTTGCTTCAACATGGTCAGCAGGGTTTATGATAGTCATGCCGGGAATAGTTCTCATAAGAGCTATATCCTCGTTGCACTGATGTGTAGCACCGTCTTCACCTACGGATATACCTGCATGAGTTGCACCGATCTTTACATTAAGATGAGGATAGCCGATGGAGTTTCTTACTATTTCAAATGCACGTCCGGCAGCAAACATCGCAAAGCTGCTTGCAAAAGGAATTTTTCCTGCCGCAGCAAGACCGGCTGCAACACCCATCATATTTGCTTCAGCTATACCGCAGTCTATAAATCTTTCCGGATACTCCTTCTTGAACATTACTGTCTTTGTTGCTTCAGCGAGATCCGCATCAAGAACAACAAGCTTGTCGCATTCCTTTGCAAGCTCCTTTAAAGCTTCACCGTAGCTCTCTCGCGTAGCTTTTTTTATTATATCTGCCATAATACTACTCTCCTATCTCAATATTAAGCCTCAAGCGAGCTAAGGCGCTCGTTAAGCTCTGCCATAGCCTGATCATACTGCTCTTTATTAGGCGCAGTTCCGTGCCATGAACACTTATCCTCCATAAACGAAACACCCTTGCCCTTGATACTCTTCTGAATAATTGCAACAGGCTTGCCGGATATTTTTTCTGCCTCATCAAAAGCCTTTTCTATGGAATCAAAATCATGAGCGTCCATTGTAATAACATGCCAGCCAAAAGCAGCAAACTTGTCAGTGATAGGCTCCGGAGAGCAAACCTCTGATATTTTGCCGTCTATCTGAAGTCCGTTATTGTCAACTATAGCAACAAGGTTATCAAGCTTGTAGTGAGCAGCAAACATTGCAGCCTCCCATACCTGACCCTCTTCGATCTCACCGTCTCCGAGGATCGTGTAAACCTTGTAATCAGCATTGTCAAGCTTGCCGGCAAGTGCCATACCGCATGCTGCCGATATACCCTGACCGAGTGATCCGCTACTCATATCAACACCCGGGATATGAATACATGGATGGCCCTGAAGAAGTGCACCTATATGTCTGAGGGATTTTAACTCTTCCTTCGGGAAAAAGCCTTTTTCCGCAAGTACGGAATAAAGTGCGGGAGCGCAGTGACCCTTTGAGAGAACAAGTCTGTCTCTGTCCTTCATATCAGGATCGGAAGGGTTTATATTCATTTTTACTGAATATAAATATGTAAGCAGGTCTGAAATCGAAAGCGATCCGCCCGGATGACCGGACTTCGCATTAAATGTACCTTCGATAACACCCATTCTTACTTTTACGGCTGTCATCTCAAGCTGCTTTTTAATTGTGGAATCCATAAAATATCTCCTCCGTAAATTATTTTAGTTGTTTTTTTATTTTATCAAGTACTGCGGTAAAATACTCCGGCAGAGGACTGTCAAACTCAAGATATTCTCCGGTTGTCGGATGAATAAACCCTATCTTCCTTGCGTGAAGACACTGCCCCTCGATTGACCTGTGCGCTGTACCGTAAACATCATCACCGAATACAGGATGTCCTATATACTTCATATGAACGCGTATCTGATGAGTGCGTCCCGTTTCAAGCCTTAACCTTACATGTGCAAAGCCTTCATACTGTTCTATGACCTCATAGTGCGTAACTGCGTTTTTGGAATTCTGATCCTGTACACACATCTTTTTTCTGTCTGTCTTATGTCTTCCTATAGGCGCATCTATCGTACCTGAGGTTTCCTTCAGTCTTCCGCATACCAGAGCTTCATACTCACGTGTAAAAGAATGCTCTTTTATCTGAGCTGCAAGAATGTTATGAGAAAAATCATTCTTGGCAACAATAAGAAGACCGCTTGTGTTCTTGTCTATACGGTGAACTATCCCCGGACGGATTATACCGTTTATCGACGACAGTCTGCCTTTGCAATGATACATAAGTGCGTTCACAAGTGTTCCGCTGTAGTTTCCTGCCGCAGGATGCACTACCATTCCCTTCGGCTTGTTGACCACAAGAAGATCATCGTCCTCATAAACTATGCTTACCGGTATGTTTTCGGGCTCTGCAGAAAGCTCTGTGGGTTCGGGAATAATTATTTTTACAACATCACCGGCAGCGACCTTGTAGTTTTTCGAAACTGCTTTTCCGTTTACCGTCACAGCGTTGTCTGATATTATTTTCTGAACAGCGCTTCTTGTAAGGTCACCTATCACAGTGGTTATCCACTTGTCTATTCTGAGCGCTGAATCTGATTCATTTACTGTCTCTGTGATAGTTTCACCCTGCATCATTGCTCTCCTCTGATACGGTCTGCTTATTTTCTGAAGAGCTTTTTCCGCCAAAAAGAATAAATATCATCAGAATAATTATCCCGACTGTTACACAGATATCAGCAAAGTTGAATATCGCAAATCTGAAAAGTCTGACTTCAATATAGTCAACCACATACCCGATACGTACTCTGTCTATGAGATTTCCTATTCCGCCGCCTACGACCATTGCTGAAAAAATCATGGCAAGCTTGCTGTTTCTGTAGTTTTTTATCATATAGACAACAAAAACTATCAGTGCAACTGTAGCAAAACCTATAGTGAACCACTTTTTTCCGCTCATCATACTGAATGCGGCACCGGTGTTTTCTGTATATGTAAGGTTTACTATTTCTTTTCCTGCTATTTTTATAAATTCTTCTGACGCTCCTCCCGCAAGCTCTTTTACAGCCCATAGCTTTATGAGCTGATCGGCAGCAGCAAGGAGCGCTGCTATTATAAGCATACATACTACTGTCATTTGTTCACCTGCATATCCTCTTTCAGAAAAACAAGCCTGCCGCTTATATTTTCAAACGACAAGCCTGTCCTGTAAAAAAATTTATTTTATAACTGATGCACAACGTGCGCAAAGTGTAGGATGATCTGCGTCCTTTCCGACTGTATCGGAATATGTCCAGCATCTGTCACATTTTCCGCCTGATGCTTTTCTTACGGTCACAGTAACATCAGCTGCTGCTCCGGATGCACCAAGTGTCTGTGCATCAAACTCACCGCTGCCCTCTGCAAACGCGCTGACACCTGAAACAATAAATATTTCAGAAAGCTCATCAACAAAGACGTTTACCTTATCGAAAACATTTCCACAGTAAAGCTCTACCTCTGCCTCAAGAGATTTTCCGACGATCTTCTCATTACGTTTTATTTCGAGAGCCTTGTTTACAGACTGACGAAGCTCGTATATGAGATTCCATTTTTCTTCAAAGTCAGCACTTACAGCTATGCCGCTCTTCTCCGGCATCTGATTGAGGAATATGCTGTCCTTGTCATCAGAAGCTGCATGAGGCATATATGACCATATCTCTTCTGCTGTGAACGATATGATAGGAGCTGCAAGTCTTGCAACTGCACTGAGTATACGGTACATAGCAGTCTGTGCTGCACGTCTCTTGTCAGAATCCTCCTTCTCGCAGTAAAGTCTGTCCTTGATGATATCAAGATAGAAGTTGGACATTTCTGTTACGCAGAAGTTGTGAATAGCATGGAATGCTATATGGAAATCAAACGCATCGTATCCCTCGTGCACCTTATCGATAAGGGCATCAAGACGGGTAAGCGCCCACTTGTCAAGCTCTGTGAGCTTATCATCTGAAACGCTGTCAGTGTCAGGATTAAAGCCCTTGCCGTTTCCGAGGTTACCGAGTATAAATCTTGCTGTGTTTCTGATTTTCTTGTAAGCTTCAGAAAGCTGCTTTATTATTGCAGGGGAAATTCTTATATCTGAGTGATAGTCAGATGAAGCTACCCAGAGTCTGAGTATATCTGCACCGTAAACATCTGTTATCTCGTTAGGAGCTATACCGTTTCCGAGAGACTTGTGCATTGCCTTTCCTTCACCGTCAACTACCCAGCCGTGTGTGCAGACTGCCTTGTACGGAGCAGAACCCTTATATACAACGGAGGTAAGGAGTGATGACTGGAACCAGCCTCTGTACTGATCGGCACCTTCAAGATAAAGATCAGCCGGCCATGTAAGTGAGTCAAACTGTTCCATGACTGCAGTATGAGAAACACCGCTGTCGAACCATACGTCCATGATATCGTATTCCTTGGTGAACTCTCCGCATCCGCATTCACATCTGACACTTGCAGGAATAAACTCAGAGGCCTCTCTTGTCCACCATGAATCAGCACCCTCTGACTTGAACATTGCAGATATAGCACTGATAGTTTCATCTGTTACTATAGGCTTGCCGCAGTCCTTACAGTATACTATCGGAATAGGCACGCCCCATGTTCTCTGACGTGAGATACACCAGTCGCTTCTGTCACGAACCATTCCCTTGATTCTGTCCTCGCCCCATGCAGGTATCCACTTTACGCTTTCGATCGCCTTTACAGCTTCATCTCTGAAGCCGTTAACAGAACAGAACCACTGCTCTGTAGCACGGTAGATTATAGGGCTGTTACATCTCCAGCAGTGCGGATACTGGTGAACGATTTTCTGTACTGCAAGAAGTGCACCGTTCTTTTCAAGCTTTTCTGCGATAGCCTTGTTTGCAGTTTCAGTATCCATACCCTCAAACTCGCCGGCCTCAGCAGTCTGCTTGCCTCTTGCGTCAACGCATACAAGAATACCGATATCATCATACTTCTTGCATACCTCAAAGTCCTCCACACCGTAGCCTGGAGCTGTATGTACGCATCCTGTACCGCTTTCAAGAGTTACATGATCACCTACGATAACAGGTGAAAGTCTGTCATAGAGAGGATGCTTTGTTTTTATATGTTCAAGCTCGGAGCCCTTGAAAAGTCCGACAGTCTTATAGTCTGTTATTCCTGCTGTTTCCATAGTCGCGGATACAAGCTCGTTTGCCATAACATAATACTCGTCGCCTACCTGAACAAGTGTATAATCATATTCAGGGCCAAGACAAACAGCAAGGTTGCCCGGTATAGTCCATGTTGTTGTTGTCCATATAACAAAGAATATCTTTGAAAGATCAAGACCCATACCTGTGAAAAGTCCCTTGTCATCTGTTACGTTGAACTTTACATAGATGGAGTGACAAGGATCGTTTGAATACTCTATCTCTGCTTCTGCAAGAGCAGTGTTACAGTCAGGACACCAGTAAACCGGCTTGAGTCCCTTGTACATGTATCCGTCCTTTGCCATTTTTCCGAATACTTCTATCTGACGTGCCTCATAATCGTTTCTGAGAGTAAGGTACGGATCGTCATAATCACCGAGAGTACCGAGACGCTTGAACTGCTTCATCTGATTTTTCACATGAGTCATAGCAAAGTCACGGCAGTGCTTTCTGAGCTCAACCGGAGAAATCGCGCCGTTTTCTACACCTATAGCCTTCATAGCCTTCAACTCTATCGGAAGTCCGTGAGTATCCCAGCCGGGAACATAAGGAGCACAGAAGCCGTTCATGTTCTTATACTTTATGATAAAATCCTTAAGAGTCTTGTTAAGCGCTGTACCGATGTGAATCTCACCGTTTGCATACGGAGGACCATCGTGAAGAATATAACGAGGCTTGTCCTTGTTTTTTTCGATCATCTTGTAGTAAAGCCTGTCTGATTCCCACTTTTCAAGTGTTTCAGGCTCCTTGGAAGGCAGATTTCCTCTCATAGGAAAGTCTGTCTTTGGTAGGTTCAGAGTATTATTGTAATCCTGAGACATTGTTTCTATCTTCCTTTGCTTAATAATTACTTGTTGTTTTGCTGACCGAACTGAAGCTCGGCATACTTGTTATCTCCGCCTCCGATAATCGGAATGGACTGTGTTCTGAACGGATCAGGCTTGTCCTCTGCCTTCTCTTCTTCAGGAGCAGGAGCCGCCTCAGGCTTTTCCGGTTCTTTTATATCCCGAGGCTTTGCCTCTGCCTGAACCTCCGGTACTTCCGGTACTTCTGTTTCTTCAGACTCATCCTCATCTTCCTCATCCACCTGAGGCATTGAAGAGATCATCTCCAGATGAGACTTGTACATATCAAAAAGATTTTTCTTGAATGCTGAAACCTGTTTCTGAAGATAGGAAAGATTTTTCTGTTCTCTCTTTAATTCGTCTTTTATTTCTGCGATGGCTTTTTTGGAATCCATAGTTGCATCGCTTATCATCTTTTCGCTCTCGATCTTAGCGTTTTTGAGCATTTCTTCGGCTTTTTCATTTGCCTCTGTAACAACACGGTGACCTTCCTTCTGTGCAAAAAGAAGTGCGTCCTTTACAGCCTCTTCGTCCTTACGGTATTCTCTTACCTTATCAGCAAGTACCTGAAGCTTGGCGTTGATATCTTCGTTATCCTTTTCAAGCTGAGCATAATCGGCAGCAAGCTCGTTGAGAAATCCGTCAACATCCTCCTGCTTATAACCAAAAGCAGCTTTTTCAAATCTCTGACCGTTAATGTCCTTAGCCTTCATCAACTTTAAATCACCTCTTGAAAAAATATTTTTTTGTATATTGTTAAGTTTTAGATTATTACGCCGTTATTTTCTAATTCGCCCACAAGATCCTCACCGATAAATCCTACGTTGTAAGGAGTGATTATGTAGGTAAGATTTGCTACCGGCTTGAGGCTTCCTCCGTTTGCATAAGCTACACCAACGAGAAAATCAATGATTCTTCTCTTGTTTTCTGATGAAGCAGTTTCAAGATTGAGTACAACCGTCTTCTTTGCAATAAGATGATCGGCTATCTGTTTTGCGTCAGTAAATACCTCTGGCTTTACAAGTACTACCTGAAGCTGCGCTGTAGCCTGGATATTGACAACTTTATTTCTTTTTTCATCGGGTGTCTCCAGAATATCGTTTACCTGAGGCTGGTGTGCCTGAGGCATGTCCTGCTTAGGTGACTCCGGCTGATAATCATCATCCTGCTCCGGTGGTAAAAAGAAATCCCTGATAGTATCTAAAAGCTTCATTATATACTTTCCTTTCCTCGCACAAAAAATAAAAAATATTTTATGCTTCTTTTATCATTATGTGCGAAAAAATGATAAAGAGCAAATCAGCAATAAAGTTTTATCTTTTCCGGTTACTTATAAACCCTCGCACCGAACAGCGCACTGCCGATACGAAGGATATTTGATCCGTAACGTATCGCAAGTTCATAATCGCCCGACATTCCCATTGACAAAAAACTCATATTAATATTATCTATTTTTTTGTCCGAAATGTCAATATATAATTTTTGCATTTTATATAAAAATTTTTCAGTGTCCGTCACTGGCGGAACTGTCATCAGTCCGCAGACACGAATGTTCTGTAACTGTGCAAGCTCATAAAGCATGTCCTCAAGACTGTCAGGTGATACACCGCCCTTTGCGGCTTCTCCTGCTATGTTGACTTCAACAAGCACATCCTGTATCTTGTTTATTCTGAGCGCATGTCTGTTTATTTCTGAAGCAAGCTTTATGCTGTCAAGAGACTGTATCATATCTACTGAATCTATAATGTACTTGACCTTGTTTGTCTGAAGCTGCCCTATAAAATGCACAGACACAGGCTTGTAAAGATCTTTTTTTGAAAGATATTCCTGAACTCTGTTCTCTCCGATAGTTCTTATCCCGCATGATGTGATAGCGTGATTTACAACCCCTGGATCTACTGTCTTTGTAACTGCCAGTATCTGAATATCGTCCTTTCGGCTGTTTTTTTCCTTCGCCTCGTTCACGTTAAACAAAATACGCTTGTAGTTTTCATCTACATAATCAAATTCTGTTTTCATTCCAGAGTCAGACCTCCCACTATAGTATCGTCATAAAGCTGAACATATTCATCGTCCGTCCTTACTTTTGACACCACAAAATCCTCACCCTGAAAAATAGGGTCTATTTTTTTGAAGATAACCTTTTCTCCGTGCTTTATATATGCCCCGGGAACCGATACTTTTTTACGCTCCATCTCTTTGGTGATCGGATTAGGTTGTTCGACTTCTTCTTCCTTGACATAAATCGCATCACGGGGAATTCGTATTCCTTTGTATTCGTCATCTTTTATTTCTATTGTTTCGACACGATGCTGTACAAAATCATACGACATATCAGTACAGAGTATTGTGATTATTTTTTCTGTTTCGGTATCACCGCTGCGGACGCTTTCGATAACTGCGTCAAGAGTGTTGTCACTTGACGGAAAATAAAGCTTTATTGAATTTCCCTCTTTGAAAAAATCCTTTGAATCCTCTATGATTCCGATTATCTTCCAGCTGTATCCATTGACAAGCTTTCCTATGCTGTTTTTCGGTGCTTTTTCTTCATTAAAATCAGTAACGCTTCGTATCTCGGAGGGTGTAAGAGTTTCTGCTTTTTTAAAGTCAAGAATATTCTCATAACCGTCACAGTAGCTTACAAAATATGAAGAATAAGGAACTGTTATCGTATCAAGCGGCTTTTCAAGTTCAAGCTCAAGCTCGTGTCTTTCCGCTTCAAGAACGGCGATGTTATCCGAAAAGTTATATATCTCCTGAGTAACATACTGCATCGTACTCAGATAAATGAGAAGCTCTTCTTTTTCTGACTTCAGCCTTTCAAGATTTCCTGATTCCTTATCGTAGATTATGTTTTTATATGCCTCATCGATAAGTGAAGCAAGATATGCCGGCTGTGCTACTTCCTGAGTACCCGGATTCTGGATTTTTTTCAGAACGGCTATTTCGGCATCTATCTCTGCTATGCGTTCGTTTATCCTTATCTGCTTGTCGTCATTGTAGACATAAGCAGCAGTCTCTCCTGTGCTCAGACGTCCGCCGTCATCTACCGCATAGCTTATCACACCGTTTCCGTCATAGGTCATGACTTCCTCGTCTCTTATATAAACTCCCTTGAACACAACTGAGTTGGACGTAGAAATAGCTACCACAGTTTCTGTAACATAGTCGTTTTTAAAAATATGTACAACTACATTGATAACTGTAAGCGACATAAAGGTGATAAGAATAGCAAGTAAAAGCTTAGCAGTATGACTGTTCATTATTCTGCCTTTTCTGTGGATGTGCTGTCAAGAATAGAAATATGTCTTGATGGTATGATAGTAGAAATAGCGTGCTTGTAAACCATGCTCTGCTTTCCTTCCTGATCAAGAATTACTATATAGCTGTCAAATCCCTTTACCATACCCTTGAACTGAAATCCGTTTGTAAGGTAGATAGTGATTGATATCTTTTCCTTTCTTGCCTGGTTTAAAAATACATCCTGTAAGTTTAACTGTTTGTTCATAAAAAACTCCTTCTTTGCAGATGAAAAATAAAACAAAAAACATAAAATCGCATCTGCTGCATCAGATGAGATCAAAAAAATATAGTTTTTATGGCTGTTGTTTTTTTGTTTTTGCCTACATACTTCTTATTATAACACATAAATCATCGTTTGGCTATAATATTTTCATATTTTTTTATAAAAAAATTTAAATCAGAGGTACTGTCTCCCTCAAGCCAGTTTATATAAGGCTCTTTTCTGAACCACGTAAGCTGTCTTTTGGCGTATCTTCTGGTTTCCTGCTTTATTTTGTCTATGCATTCGTCAAGCGAAGCCTTTCCCTCAAAATAAGGAGCAAGCTCCTTGCAGCCTATCGCCTGATGAGCAGTTTTTATGGTACTGCTCTCCTTATATATTTCATATGCCTCTTCTATAAGTCCGTTTTCCTTCATAACGTCAACACGCCTGTTTATTCTGTCATAAAGTATCTGTCTGTCAGTATACGTAAGTGCCGCCGCCGTAAAATCATACGGTGATTCAAAGAGCATGCTTTCTTTTTTGTATTCACTCAGCTTTCGCCCGGTTATCTCATAAACCTCAAGCGCACGGATTATTCTTGAAAGATTGTTTTCGTGAAGCGTATTTCCCGTTTCCGGATCGCACTGCCTGAGTCTCTCGAGAAGCACGCTGTTTCCGTACGTTTCTGCCTCCTGCCTGAGACGAAGCCTTATGCTTTCATCGCACTTTATGTCAGGAAACTGAACGTTGTTTACGAAAGACGAAATATAAAGTCCTGTTCCTCCTACTATTATCGGAATCCTGCCTCGCGAAATAATCTCCCTTGCCGTCCTGTCCGCAAGAGCAACATAATCTGCTACCGAAAAGCTCTCCGTCCTGTCAAGAAAGCCTATCAGATGATGAGGAACTGTTTTCATTTCTTCAGCAGTAGGCTTGGCAGTCGCAATATCCATTCCCTTGTATATCTGCATAGAATCTGCTGATATTATTTCTCCGCCGAGTCTCAGTGCCATCTGTATTCCGAGTGCGGTTTTTCCGGACGCCGTCGGACCTGCTATTACAAGTATCTTTGGTTTCAAAAAAAATTTCTCCTCCCGGATATTATACTATTCTTCTGAACTGCTTTTCAAGCTCATACCTTGATATGATGAACATCACAGGACGGCCGTGCGGACAATGCCTTATTCTTTCGTTGAAGTATACATCCTCTGCAAGCTTTTTAAGCTCTGCGTCACTGTTCTTGTCGTTCATTTTTATAGCAGCCTTGCATGCCATAGTATGCAGAATATCATCAATAGCCTCAGGACGTGGATCTATTCTGAGCTTTCTGAAGTTTTCCGCAAGCTCGGGGACTATTTCGTCCATATTGAGATGTGCGATGATCGTCGGAACTGACTTTACCGAAACATACGGACTGTTTGTAAAATCAAATCCGAAGCCCATTTTTTCAAGCGAAGCTGCGTTTTCCGAAAGAGCGTCTGCCTCATCAAGTGAGAGAAGTATCCCCTCAGGACAGAGAACAAGCTGACTTGCAGGCGTTCCCTCCTCTGCTTTAAGTCGTTCAAAAATTATCCGCTCATGAGCAGCGTGCTTATCTATGATTACTATCTTTTCTGAAACCTCAGCGATTATGTAACCCCTGAAAACCTCGCCTATATATCTTAGCTCAGGTTTTTCAGGCTTGTCCGCACGCCTGACTTCAGGCTCTTTCTTTTTTATAAGATCACTGTCGCTTATAAAGCTGTATTTTCCGTCAAGTCCGCTGTCACTCCGCTGAACACGAGGCTCCGGTGTCAGAGGAGGAGGTGAGGCAGTATATGAAACAGTCTTTGTATTCTCTGCAACAAGAGCTATGTTTTTTTCAAAGCAATCCGTTTCCTTGCTTCTGACTTCTTTTTCCTCTGAAAACTCCTCTCTTTTCTGAACCTCACCGGGCTGAGCCTTTAACGGAGCTTTTTCTTCCGTCACTGTTTCCGGAGCATAAGCGCAGACGGAAAATGTTTTTTCCGGAATATCCTGCTTTGGCTGAGTCTCTGTATAAGAAACCTCTGCTTTCGTAACTGCTGTGTTTACAGACTCAGGCACCGCATCGCATATGCTTTCTGCATTGCTTTCCTCCGTCTCTTCGGTTGTCAGCGGAAGCATAGGCTGAGGACATTCTTCCATGGGAACCACTGTCTCTGCAGCCGGTCTGAGCTGAAAATCATAAACCAGACCGGCCTTCATAAGAGCAGACTTTATTGCAAAAAAGAGGCAGTCATATACCGGTCTGTCATCGGAAAACCGTATCTCCACCTTCGCAGGATGAACGTTAACATCCACCACATCCGGCGGTATCTCTATCTTCAGCACACACGCCGGAAACCTTCCTACCATAACAGCACCCTTATACGCTTCCTCAACCGCCGAAGAGCAGACCTGAGACTTTATATATCTGTTGTTTACAAAAAAAGTCTGAAAGCTTCTGTTCGCCTTTGCATAAAGCGGCTTTATTGTATAGCCTGTTATTTTTATTCCGTCCTGTTCGTATTCTACAGGAATCATGTCTCCGGCAAACGCTTTTCCGTATACTGCAAAAAGAGCAGAGTAAAGCCGTCCGTCTCCTGCCGTGCTGAGCAGAAGCTTATTGTCACGCAGAAGCTTGAAGGAAATCTCAGGGTGTGAAAGGGCTATTTTGTCAACTATACCACAAACGACATTTCCCTCTACAGTATCCTTTTTCATGAACTTCTGACGTGCAGGAACGTTATAGAAAAGATCCCTTATGATAATGGTTGTCCCGTCCGGACATCCTGTTCTTTCATGAAGTATCTCCTCAGAGCCTTCTATTATGTAGTGTGTACCCAGCTCATCCTCTGCCTGCTTAGTCACCACTTCAGTCTTTGAAACCGCACATACAGAAGCAAGAGCCTCACCTCTGAAGCCGAGCGTCAGTATACTGTCAAGGTCATCTCTGGTCGTTATCTTGCTTGTAGCATGTCTCAGAAACGCCTTTGGAACATCATCAAACGCTATTCCGCAGCCGTCATCGGTTATTCTTATAAACGTCGAACCGCCGCGCTTTATCTCAACAGTAATACGACTCGCTCCTGCGTCTATTGAATTTTCCACAAGCTCCTTTATTACTGATGAAGGACGTTCTATAACCTCGCCCGCAGCAATAAGCTCCGATATCTCACGGCTTAAAATATTGATCGACGGCATAAACCTGCTCCTTTCGGTTATTTACTTAATCATAGCGTACAAATCCTCAAGCAGTTCCCTGCACTCGTTGTCGCTCAGTTCAGAAATATTTGTTTTTCTCAGAGTATCTACAAGGTTTTCCTGCGCCATGTTTTCAAAGCTCATCTGCTCATCACAGGCTGCAAGGATCTGTTTTTGTATTTTTGTGTTTTTTTCAAGCTCCTCAAGAAGCTCTCTTGCACGGTTTATTACCTTCGAGGGTACGCCGGCAAGCTTTGCGACTTCTATTCCGTAGCTGTCGTCAACGCCTCCGGGGACTATTTTTCTCAGAAACCTTATGTTTTCCTTATGCTTCTTGACAGCGACACTGAAGTTTTTTACTCCGTCCATTTCTGCTTCGAGTCCGATAAGCTCATGATAATGAGTTGCAAAGAGCGTCTTGCAGCCAAGCCCTCTGCCGCTGCATATATGCTCAGCAACAGCCCGTGCTATGCTTATTCCGTCAAACGTAGACGTTCCTCTGCCCACCTCATCGAGAATAACAAGACTCTGTCCCGTTGCATGCTTCAGTATGTCGGCAACCTCACTCATCTCGACCATAAAAGTACTCTGACCTGCGGTAAGGTCATCAGATGCACCTATTCGTGTAAATATCTTGTCCACAACCGATATACGCGCATATCTTGCCGGAACAAAGGAGCCTATCTGAGCCATAAGAGTTATAAGCGCAACCTGTCTCATATATGTTGATTTACCTGACATATTAGGTCCGGTTATCACAGACATACGGTTTGATCTGGTGTCGATATATGTGTCATTCGGAACAAAAACCTCATCATCAAGCATAAGCTCCACGACAGGATGACGGCCGTCCTTTATCTCAATAACACCGTCAACTGAGATATCAGGCTTTGTATACCTGTTGCTTACCGCCGTAGACGCAAAAGAACACATAACGTCAACCGCAGCAAGTGCCGAGGCTGTCTTCTGTACTTCGTCAAGCATTGACGCGATAAAATCCCTTAACTCATTGAAAATCTCGTTTTCAAGTACAAGTATCTTGTCTTTTGCTCCGAGTATTGTGTTTTCAGCGTTTTTAAGCTCTTCGGTAATATATCGTTCACAGTTTGTAAGAGTCTGTTTTCTTATATAATCATCAGGTACAAGCTTATAATAAGAACGTGTAACCTCTATATAATATCCGAAAACTCTGTTAAAGCCTATCTTGAGTCCTTTTATTCCGGTTCGTGTTTTTTCACGCTCCTCGATAGCCGATATTATATCATTTCCTCCGGCCATAACGCTCCTGAGTTCATCAAGCTGTGCGTTGAAGCCATCCTTTATGACTCCGCCATCCTTCACAGAAACAGGCGGCTCATCGGTTATGGCATTTTCGATGAGATTTGATATTTTTTCAAGTGTAAAGATATCCCCCTCGAGAGCTGAAAGAAGCTTTGAGGAAGAAACATTACGTAGCTGTTCCTTTATCGAAGGAAGCCTGAGCGATGTCATTGACAGCGCCTTGAGATCACGCGGTGTAGCTGTCTTGTACATAACTCTTGTCATAAGACGCTCTATATCGTACACATCATCAAGAAGCTCACGAAGCTCCATAAGTGTTACAGGATCATTTACAAGGGCATCTACAGCGTTGAGTCTGTCGATAATACGCGCAGGGCTCAGAAGCGGCTGCTCTATGTATGAACGAAGAAGTCTTTTTCCCATAGAGGTTCTGGTTGAATCCAGAACCCACAGAAGCGAGCCTCTTTTTTCCTTGTTCCTAAGAGTTTCACTAAGCTCAAGGTTTCTTCTTGCAGCAATGTCAAGTCCCATATATGCATTGTCAGGAACAAGCTTTATTTCTGTAAAACGTCCCGTAAGCGAACGCTGTGTTTCATAAAAATAATCAAAAAGTCCGCATACACTGGCTGTACGGATATCGTTCTCCTCAAGAAAAAGCTCATCAAAGGACGAAACCGAGAACTGACCAAAAACCACATCACGCTTCTTTTCTGCATCAAAACAGCCGTCTTCCCTTACCGAATACGAACAGCCAAGCTTAAGCTTTATAAACTCTGTAACTGCTTCAAGCTTCAGAAATTCACTGTTAAAAATTATCTCTGACGGACGATACCTTGAAAGCTCGTTTATTATACCGCTCTCAAGCTCCTTTCCTGCCTTTACGGATACAGCTGCATCACCTGTCGAAATATCGGCACTGCACAGCGAGCATTCGCCATCCTTCAGAAAAGCACAGCAGATATAGTTGTTTGATGAATCATCAAGCATACTGGTCTCTATAAGGGTACCGGGAGTAATTATTCTCACTACATCTCTTACTACTATTCCTTTTGATTCATTCGGATCAGTGAGCTGCTCGCATACAGCTACCTTGTACCCTGCCTCTATAAGCTTTTTGGTATAAACATCAGCACTGTGAAAAGGAACACCGCACATAGGCGCTCTTTCCTCAAGTCCGCAGTCCCTGCCTGTAAGAGTCAGCTCAAGAGCACGGGAAACAGTTATTGCGTCATCAAAAAACATCTCATAAAAATCACCGAGTCTGAAAAAAAGTATATAGTCCGGATACTTGTCCTTTATATCGCAGTATTGTTTCATCATAGGAGAAATTTTTTCTCTGTCAACATCCTTCAGAAGCATATTACACTTTCCTTATCAAAAAAATATAGTTATTTGCAGTTTACTGTCAGCCGGCATGCACTCAGCTGACGAAGTCAGCGTATGTGCGCAGGGCAATAATTACACTGTAACAAACAATGAGTACAGGTATAACACGACCCCTGTACTCATATTTTTTTCTCTATAAATCAGTGGCAGCCTGCACATGATGCACAGCTTCCGCTGCATGACGGAGTTGTACTGCATGTGTCGGGATCCTCACCGTTTGCACACATAGTTATTATGTTGTTGATCTGAGAAAGAAGAGAATCCATCTCTGACTTTGCCTCGTTGAATTTTATCATAGGCTCGCTGTCCATGATTTTTCCATACAGCGTTTTTATTTCTTCGTCAAGGCTCTTGAGCTTTTCTGTGTCCTTGTCATCCTTTATCATCTCGTTGTTAAGCTCAGAACGCTTTACGTTGAACTCACTTATAAGCTGCTGAAGATCAGGATCGTTGTCGTTTCCCTCTCTTGCTGCCACATAAGCCTTATATCTTTCATCCTGCTGGATCATTTTTCCGAGTTCTCTTGTTTTTTCGATTATATCCATTTTTTGTATTCCTCCGGTTATAGTATAAAATATATTTATCTGACAAGCTCACCGTCAACCGCCCAGTTGCGTGCACCTGTTATTTTTACCTTTACAAACTGACCTATAAGCGAACTGTCTCCTGCAAAGTTCACTATTATAAACTCACTGCTTTTTCCGGTAAGAGTTCCCTCGCCGCCTTTTCCGACAGCCTCAGCAAGCACAGTAAGGGTTCTGCCTGTATATTTTTTGTAATCCTCAGTGGTTATATTCCTCTGAAGCTCAAGAAGTCTCTGCATTCTTTTTTGTTTTTCCTCATAGGAAACAGCGTCCTCGATACGAGCCGCCCTGGTTCCTTCTCTCTTAGAGTATATGAAGCTGTAGATATTGCTGTAGCGTACCTTTTCTACTATCCTGAGCGTATCAGCAAATTCTTCTTCAGTTTCATTAGGGAAGCCTATGAGTATATCACTTGAAAAAGTAAAGTCCTTGTCCTTGCTTCTTGCATAGTTTATTATTCCGAGATATTGTTCACTTGTATATCTTCTGTTCATGCGTTCAAGAACAGCATCGTTTCCCGACTGTACAGGAAGGTGAAGAAAGTTTCCGACTTTTTCACAATCGATAATCGCATCTATAAGCTTCTTTCCTGCATCCTTGGGGTGTGATGACATAAAGCGAATGATAAACTCTCCGTCTACAGCGTTTATCATTCGGAGAAGCTCCGGAAAGTCAATGCTTCCGTCAAGATCATTGCCATACGAGTTCACGTTCTGGCCAAGGAGCATTATCTCCTTGTAGCCCTGAGAAACAAGCTCTTTTACCTCAGCAACAACATCCTCCGGCGCACGGCTTCTCTCTCTGCCTCTTACATACGGAACTATGCAGTATGTGCAGAAGTTGTTGCAGCCATACATTATCGGAACCGATGCCTTGAAGGAACTGCTTCTTACCTGATCTATTCCCTCCGGGATTGTACTACCGGGACCGGAATTATCATAAAGATGCTTTCTTCCGTTCTTTATCTCATATACAAACTGCGGAAATTTTTCAAAGGCGTTTGTCCCGAAAACTATATCTACGTACTTATAGGAGGCTTTTATCTTTTCGACAACAGATGACTGTTCGGTCATACAGCCCGAAACACAGATAATCATCTCCTTGTTTTTTTCCTTGTACTGCTTAAGAAATCCGAGGTTTCCGAAAACACGTTCCTCTGCATTTTCACGGACTGCACATGTGTTGAATATGACTATATCCGCTTCTTCAGGGATCTCAGTAAAACCGTAACCCATACGCAGAAGAAGCCCCTTGAGCTTTTCTCCGTCCGTAACATTAAGCTGACAGCCATAGTTATGAACATGCGCAAGCGGCGGTGCTTCACAGTTTTTGTTCATTGCCTTTACTTTTTCTATATAAGAATTCAAAAAAATTTCCTCCCGATAAAACAGCTCTGTTCAGAATTTATTATACCATAAACCTGAATAGTTTACAAGAGAGAATTTTTCGGGAAGAAAATTATAGTGAACGTAGTGAATTTTCAAAGTAAATGCAACACGGAAAAATATACCTGTTGCATTTACTTTGAAGGTGTTGCGTTTACTTTGAAAATTAATCTATTATACCTAAAAGATAAATAAGCAGCAAAACAGATGATATGGAGATTTTTATTATCAGAGTAAATGACACGCTTTTACATTTTTATAAAACAAAAGCCATTAACTGCGTTACAGCCGCTATTATGACAGCGCATATCGGTGAAGTCTTACACAAAAATTAATACTTTTCATTCAGATATAATGAAACTTTACTATTAAGCGAACTCTTTAACTCCTCTCTCGAAATTATGTTATTCAGATACATGTCTATATGCTCATTTATCAATGATGAAAGCTCCGGCTCCGGATAGCATATGGGATTTGAACGACTTAGGACACTGAGAAACTCATCCATAACTTTCTGGTCTTTTCCGATATAACGATGATTATTATAAACAGATTTTTTTACAGGAAACGCACGGGTATTGTTCTGATAGTCGTCGTTGAGTGTACTCTTTATAAAATCCCATGCTGCATTTTTATTTTGAGAATCTTCACAGAGAGCTATAAAGTACTCCGGTTTTATAAACGCATCTGATTTTTCCTCATTAAAACAATTTATCATGTATGACTTACTGATAATACTTGCAAACATATCTAAATCACATATATTATCGTGACTTATCAGATTGTTTTCAGCATCATGGTCACTGTTTTTTTGTTTATCCATCAAATCGGCTATATCATCAAACAGAGCGTTGCCAAAATCACAGGATTTGTTCTGATAATTGACCCACTTTGATATATTGTCTTCGATAATATTAACGAAAAATTCAGTTTCTTTATTCTTTTCCACCACTGACATATTCGTTTTATCGATCATGGTAACCAGTTCTGTGATACTGCTTAAATTCTGAATATCTGTGTGATTTTTATTATATGTATATACTGATACAGAGAACTCCGGATATACATAAAAAATATTATCGTTATGTATATCCGGTACAATGAAGTCCTCAGGGTTTATAGTCGTGTCTTCACGTATATATTCATTCAAGCTGCATAATGTTCCGTTTAACGCATACTGTTGGAGCAAAGCGGAATCGGTACTGATAATGATGTCAAAACTATCAGTACCTGTTATAACATCATTTATCCTGTCATCACTAAACTCGTTCAGTTCAATAACATCATTATCGTGGGATTTATTGAACGCCTCTGTTGCTTTACTGATATCCGGACTTATGATTTTTGGGCACAACACTCTTATTATATTCCTTTTACTTTCATCTGAATCAGTTACAAACAAAAGTTTGCTTTTCATCGTTGAAAAATCATTTGCAAGACATACTATATTATTATCCTCAAGAACGGCACAACTACTCAGCAATAAATTCAACGGTTTTGAGCTTACTGTTCTTTTTTTCATATTATACCCGTAAAGCGAAGTGCCGTCCACAGTATATAAACCAATATTATCTGATGCTTTTTTCTCAAAGCCGGTAACAGTTTCACCATTACTGATTTTCATAAAAGTTTTATCCGGATAAGTTTTAAAAGCAAATATACTTCCGTCGGCATCTTTGACCAGTTCATCCCAATGCTCAGCTGTATTATATTCAGAGACGCTAAGTATATTAAGGATATCATCAGGAGAACAGCTAATAATCCGGTTATAAATTTTATCCTGTGATGTATTGAGATATTGTGCAAGAAAAACAACACTGTTCTCATCTGCTTCTACATCAATAATTCTATAAATATTATCATCAATTGAATTTGCATCATACCACACGGCAGAATCAGATTTTAAATCATAAACAAAAATCTTATCACCCGTTCCATCATTGAATAATGCATATATTTTATTGTCACAGATACATGTACCTGCTATCATTCCGATAAAATCAGAATCTGTTTCTATCCTTTTTTTGTCAGCAAGATTTCCCTTTCCGTCATAAATGTTGATTTTCAGTTCTGATGTACCATTCTTTCTGTAAAGCAGCACGGCAGAGGAACCATTATCAAACAGAACTCTTTCGTAGTTTTCTTCATCATTGTCAGAAACAGACAGCTGATAATCGACATCATCTGCCGGATGATATCTGTACCATTCATTATTTATTCTGTAACTTATGTTACTATTTTCGGCATCCAGCATCCATTCGTCTGCCTTCACTTGTTTTTCATACACTGATAAAAGTCTGCCGTCTGATGACGCATAGATATTTTCATAAATTATACCGTTTTCATCATATGAACCCACACATAAATTCCCTTTTGCATCAGGGTAAATCTTATATTTATCTCCACTCATTCCTGAAAGCTCAGATATCTGATATATCTCCCGGAGGTTCTTTGCTAATTTGACGATACGCACGCCGTTAATATGTTCATTATTCTCATCAGGGAGTACAATTTGCAGATATAAATTATCGTTCAGATCGCATACAACGTCAGCAACGCCTTCGTTATCTTTCAGCATCAGCAACTCATTCAGGTCTACTGTATTTACTTTTTGCAGCGTTCTGTCAAAGATATCAAGTTTAAAATTCAGGCTTCCGTCATATAGTTCATTTATACTAAAACAATAACAATAATCTTCCGAAAGCGATATATTCTGTGCTATCTCTATATCCAGCGAACAATCATTTACTATGTTACCGGATTTATCAATCCGTGATATGTGAGTTTCATTATTCCGATCCTGATACAATAAATACAGATCATCGCCGATTATCGCTCCGTCTGATATATTTGAGTAATCAAAATTTATATTTACCGGCACTGATTTTTCAGTTTTAAAATCCAGTGTTTTCAGAAAATATTCATCTTTATTTTTTTCGCTGCCTATCACATATATTTTTTCATTATCAGAGGTGATTGCAGCATCTCTGATATTATCTAATTCCTGTTCTGATTTTACAGATAAACTTAAGCTTTCCGCTGTCCCTGAGTAATTCTTTTTTCCATTGTACTGATAATCCTTTATCTCCTCGTTACATCCTGAAAATAAAAGCAAAAGCAATATAATACTGCAGGCTGACATTTTTTTTAATACCATCATAATTACATCCAGACCTATTTTATTTCAATGACCCTCATTCCCATATCTCTGAACTTTTGATCGTGTGTTACCATTATTATAGTTTTGCCCTGTTCATTCAGTTTTTTCAGAATCTCAATAACTTTTTCTGCATTATTGCTGTCAAGCGAACCGGTAGGCTCGTCAGCCAGAATTATACTGCATTTTTTCAGCATCAATCTCGCCAAAGCAACTCTTTGCTGCTCTCCGCCCGAAAGAGAATATACTTTTCTTTTTTCATATCCGCTCAATCCGACAGCATCAAGAACGCTTGTAATGCTCTGAGTTTTATCCGTGATTTTTACTATATCAAGGTTCTGAGCAACGCTTTTAGAATCTACCAGTCCAAAATTCTGAAATAAAAACCCTACTTTATCTTGAAAGTATCTGATTTTGTTTCTTGTTTTCGAAATATCGGTTCCATCTACAATCACTGCGCCGCTATCGATGTCTTCCAATCCGCCTATGATATTGAGCAGCGTAGTTTTTCCGCTGCCGCTTTCTCCGCTGAAGATTACAAATTCACCGCTGTTTATTGTTGCACTGAAATTATCAAAGATTTTTCGTTCTCCGTATGACTTACATATATTTTTTAACTCAATCATAGTGCACCGCCCTTCAGAATTTTATTTATATTTTCTTTCTCAAATTTAAAAATTCTCAAAATAAGTATTGTCAGATTAACAACGATAACCACTGCTGATACGCTCCATAAAACGTTATAAGGAAAAACCGAAGCATTTATCGAGGTGTCAAATCTGTTGAAATAAAAAGTATCAATTAATAAACGGCTGATAAAAACTGATATCAAATCAGATATGACAGTACCCGCAAGTATCTGCTTGAATCTATTCCGGAATGAATATCCAAACACCTTTTTCAAAGCATATTCTTTAGCGTTTACTTCATAAGTTACTTTTACCAGAATACTTATTATTACAATTAATAATATGAAAAAATAGACAGATGCTATGCTCTGAAACACCATCGTTAGTTTAGCCTGAGAAAAATATCTGCGATACAGCTCCATGACGTTGGTTTGTTTAATATCAATCTGAGGATAAGATTCTTTTATTTCATTGACTACATCTTCACTCATATGATAAACGCTGCCGTATGCTATGGAAATTCTATCAGTACTTGTATAATCGGTATCAAGTGTTGAGAAGTCAATAGTATTATACACCAGATAAGGATCATGTACAAAGTCAAAACCACATCCTGTATCATCATAATTAAACACCATGATGTCTTTTCCTGATTTATATTTTATCACTTCATATGTGTAATTAAATTCTTTTCCTTCAATACACGCTACGCTATTTTTTATTAGTTCCACCGCTTCTGACTTCTGAGTATCGGAAAGCTTATCAGGCACCAGAAAATACAGATCCTTCTGCAAATCGGCTCTTTCAAATTCATCAAATTCAGAAGCAACATAACTGTACGCATTCACGTTCGAATACACAATCCGGTCATAACTAACAAGCGTTAATATGTCGCACTGATTAAAATAATTCCTGTAAATATTTTCAGCTGCTATATTCTCGTTTTGTAACAATTCTATAGTACTTTCATTTTCATTATGCTTATATGCTATTCTTGAAAAGCTATAGTCCTGATACTTCATGATAATGTTTTCGGCTTTGAAATATTTTATAAACGGCACGATAGCTGTGGTTGTATAAGAAATGAATATTATCATCAGAGTTGTGATTATAAATCTAATTATATAAGCTTGTTTTATAAGAGGGTTTGCGTCCAGATAATTGCCAAGAATTTTGTTGCTGTTCTTTATGTATATACTGAAATATCGTAAGTTAAACAGAGTGTCAGCAGCGCACATCAACAAGAGCATTGCAAACATAAAGTCAATCTGAGGATACAGTCCTGTTATCAGCCGGATAATAAAGAAAACTATCAGAAATTCTATAAAATATATTATTATATCACTTAAGAAGCGGCGAAGAAATAATTTGCCGGGAGAATGCCCGAAAACAACATGCAGAAGTGTTTCTTTTTTTGTTAATGAAAATATGAATATGTTTAAAAAAACAACTATAACTAAACTTACAAGCCATGGGATAATCAGAATAAAATTTCGTGAACTTTTGGATGAAACAGCATAGCTAACTCCTGTTTTTTCCTTGACTTGTTCCAATACATTATCAATATCCTGAGTGTTTCCGGACAAATTCAGTGTATAATAATCAGGTATGGAACTTTCATTTTTTAAAAGTTCCAGTTCTATTTTCACAGCCGGAAATATGAAGCTGTTCAACTTCAGTTTATGTGATCCCAATTGGTTTCTGATATCATCAATCGCTCCGTTGTTGCCTCTGTATATGACTTCTTTTGAAATAAGACTGCTGTCTTTTTTTTCAACAAGCAACATTTTAACGTTATTTTCTGAAGATATTTTTTTGATATAGTTTACCGTTTTCTTATCGGTTATTTCGTCTTTATCGGGGCAGATTATCCGATATTCACTTATATAGCCTTCCAGAATCAGCATTACTCTCAATTCGTGCTCGATCATACAACATGATAATATCAAAAAGAATATGATAATGTATTTTGAAATCTTCATACAGTCTCCTTTTATACACATGAAAGGTATGCGTTTCTCTTAGCATGAAACGCATACCTTTGAAAGTTTTTTAATTATCGTATTCATCAAATATTTTCCTTTCTACTTGAATCATAAATCATTAATATTATCTTCACCATAAAACGATTTAAGCAACGCATAAAGTTCGTCAATAGTTTCTTTACATTCTTCAAAACTTTTCAACTCAACTTCAGAATAACTCTCAGAGTCTATGATATTCATATTGCTGTCAACCTGTATGGAATAATCCTCCTCAATTGTACCTTTTTTTACGCCCTTAATGCGTTTGATATCTACCCAATATGTCTTAGAGTCGAACATTGTTTTGTTAACTCTCAACAAAACAGCATAGTCCATATCCTGAATATAAAGATACTCTGATTTAGGATCATCATTAAATTTCAGCCACTGGCTGATGCCTATTTGTCCGAATTTTCCAAGATACGAAGGTACGCACAAAAAATATGCTGCTTCTGCATCTTTATCAGCCTGGGAATAATTCATTCCTGATATAAGTTTACAACCATCTCCAAAATTACATGAATCCACCCAGCGGTTAAACGAACTATAAAAGCTGTACCAGTACAAATTATATCCTAAAAAAATCAACAGAATAGTCGACGCAATAATTAGTAAAATTGATTTTCTTTTATTTTTAGATTCAGACATATATAATGACTCCTGATTTATTGTTATTGAATCAATGCATTGTTCTTGATACATTATACATTATTATGGTAATATTATCAATATATTTTTTGAATTTATAAATAGAAATGGTATTAAGTAAAATTCCGAAGCAAACCTTATAGTGAACGTCAGAATAGATCTGACGTCCACTATACATCTCAGAAAGCTTGTGTGTTTTATTTTCTGACATCATCGTTAAACATGATACTCAATAAAACTGCTCTCCGTTTTTAATTCGATTCAACTTAAGCCATAGAAACACACTATAACTCAAACAAGCGATCAAAACCACAAATACCGCCACCGATAATATCAAAACCGATCTTTTTTCAGTGACTGATTCCATATATTCAAGTCTTGTTGTAGTTATATTTTCTATATGATATGTTTTATAATCTTTTTTATAGGCGATCCTTATAATATCGCCCATATTTTCGTTATCAAAGTCTTTTATAACCTGCGCCTGTGCTATCTGCCCCTCAGGCAATTCAAACTCTACAAGCCAATAATTTGTTTTAGAAAAAAAATCGATTGTTGCCCCGGTATCTACATACAGCTCATCGATGATCTTAGCTTCTGTTATAGTATAATTTTCTGTATTTTCTATATAATCATAGTATCCTTCGTTTTTCCATTCATCAATCGATGATATATCATTTTTCATAGTATTCAGAAAAGATTCTGCTAAAAGCATACATAATGATATCAATATCATTATTAATATTCTTTTTTTGATAGTTTTTGTCATCACCTTAAATCAACCCTGTTTCAGTATTTTTAATGTTTGTATGTCCAGTTGTCATTATCAACATAAACCTATAATATATGATATTATATCACCTGACGTTTGATTAGTCAAGTTCTTACAAATCCTTAAAGTAATTTTTAACGCCTACTAAAAAAATAAAACGTACTCCCGGCATAAACCGACAGTACGTTATTTTTAAAAAATCAAACTATAAATCAGTTTCATCAGCGTCGCAACGATTTCCGTCTGCAACGTCAGATGCAATCACTGCCATAGTACACAGAACAGCTGCCATTGCTGTAGTGAATACGCTTCCGCTTCTGCAGGCAAGAGCAATAAATACAAACGTAAGTATTCCGCACACTATTGAAACTACCGGTAAAATCTTTCTCATTTTTAAATTCCCCACTTTCAAAAAAATTGATCCCTTAACTAATGTATTTTTATATTATCACATCTCAATTAATTTGTAAACCGTGTGGAGAAAATTTTGTTCAAATAAACAACAAATGCGAATTTGATTAGGTCGATTTATCCAAGAAAAATCAGCCTACGATACCCGAACGCTCTATACCCTCCGTAAAATGCTTCTGAAGAAAGGCATACATGACAAGCATCGGTGATATCGAGATAAGACAAGCAGCCTGCGTCCATACCACATATTCTCTTGTTGAAACTCTCAGACTTGCATCGTTGAAAAGCGAAGCGTTAAGAACAGCCTGAATGTTTTTTATCATGAGTGCAAGAGTGCGGTTTGTACTGAAAAACGAATTGCATACATAATAATCGTTCCAGTACCATACGACCGAGAACAGAAAAACAGTCAGAAAAGAAGAAGCAGCGTTCGGTATCATTATTGATACAAAGGTTCTGAAAGGGCCGCATCCGTCAAGATACGCTGCATCTTCAAGCTCACGGGGAAGTCCTCTGAAAAACTGCCTGAAGATAAATATCATTATGCCTGCCTTGAGTCCGTTAGCCGTCATTGCAGGAAGGTACATAGTCCACGGCGTATTGAGCAGACCGAGGAGCTTGAACTGATCATACTGCGGAAGCAATATTATCTGCGGCGGAACGAGTATCATAAGTATTACTATTCCAAAAAAGAATTTTTTACCCTTGAAGCTGAATCTCGCAAATCCGTATCCGGTTATGGCTGTTGTTATTACCTGAAGCAGAGAACACCCTATGTTTATAACAAGCGTATTGAAAACGGTTCTGCCAAGCTCCATAGCGTCAGCCGTTTCCCTGATAACATCAAGAGTAAAATTTCTCGGTATCCACATAACCGTAGGATCGTTCATATCTATCCTTTCCCTGAAGGCACAGCTTATCATAAAGAGCAGCGGATAAACAATAACAAAGCACAGTCCGAAAAGTATCAGAAACCTGAACAGCTTCCATGTTCCTTCGGCAAGCTTTCTCCGTCTTACCATAGCTATCTGATCTTTTGTCATAAGCTCCCTGCGCAAGGCGGAGCGTTTATTTTTCTTATTCATAAAAGCACAGACATATACTCGTAAAACGAGACTCTTCCTTTCTTCAGATTTTTTATAGTGAAGGTCAGATTTGTTTTTACGTTCACTATATTTTGCATATCAGCTGATAATAGTTTAATCGACCTCATAGTAAACGTATTTGTTGACTATGAGAAAAATAATCCCGACTATAAGCATCACAAGAAGAAAATATGACCATACCATAGCCGCGGCAACATCGTATTTCCATTCACTCTGCATGGTTATAATACGGTTCATTACTATATTTCCCGAATCAGTAAATGAATCTATTACAGTAAAAACAAGATTTGCCATGATCATAGGACTTACATAGGGAAATGTTATTTTCCAGAAATACTCCCATGCGGTAGCACCCTCTATCTGTGCCGCCTCTCTTGCCGACGCAGGGATATTCTGAAGTGCGGCAAGAAAAATAAGTATCTGTACTCCCGATCTCCAGACTATAGCAAATATACTGTCGATAGTCATTTTTATGTTTTCGGTGAGTGTCTGATTAAGACCGTATATTCCGGTAAATTCAAGCAGCTCCGTTACAAGATCAGTCTCAAAAAGAGTAGAGAACTGCTCTGCGCCATCGGTTCCGCTCGTGCTCATATCACCTGTAATTACGGAATAAACAGGACCTGATGCTACAATAACCGGTAAAAGAATATCGCTCTTACCAGAGCACGTCCTTTGAATTTCTGATTGAGCAGCACTGCACAAAAAAGAGAAAAAATAAGTATTATCGGAGTAGTCCTGAGCATCTCCAGAAGAGAATCAACAAGATATGTACGGTAGTAAGGATCCTTTCCGAAAGCCTCCGAATAATTTTTAAACCCTACCCAGACTCCCTTCATTCCGCCTGTCTGAGGATTTACATCCTGAAAGGAATATATAAAGGAAACTATAAGAGGGATTATGAAAAAAACAAGCGTGCCTGCCATCCACAGACTCAGAAAGCCGTAGCCGTAAAGCCTTTTTTTATTTTCATAGGACAGTTTTTTTCTTGTTTTCTTTTTCTTCATCAATAAACCTGCCCTCCTTCCGTATCAAGATAATCAGCAAGATGATATACTTTTCCGTCTTTTTCTACGGACGCATCATCAAGGTTTACGATTATCTCCGTTACGCCTCCGTATTCTGTTTTTATCTTTTCTCCGGACACTGAATATTCTGTTATATCAGCATCTGCTACGTCTGAGAGTACATCCTTTAAGAACCTGTACTCCGCAGCCGCCGTACCTGTCCAGTACCTGCAGTCTGCATAAAAAAGTCTGTCGTATTCTGTATCCTTGAGTTCGCTTATATCCTCATAAACCATATCAAAGTGTACGCCGCTTCCTGCAGCAATACTCATAAGAAACTGCTTTTCCGGATCTGCATCTGCGTTTACAGGAGCAGACGAATACGGAATAAGGCCATGTAAAACCAACTGATAAAACGGTATATCCCTGTCAAATATATCATAACCGCTTGAACAGAGCGGAACATCAGAAATATAATCGACTGATCCGAAAACATAAGCGTTTGCACCCTCTGCCATAACTGAGCCTATCTCATCACGGCATTTTTCAAGTCCTTCAGTTATATACTCTGCCGCACACGCCCTCGAAATCTTTTCTTTACCGTAGCTTCCATACAAAACAGTTGTCATATCGCCTGTACATATACCCTCAAGACCATTTTTACTGCCGTTTTCCGAAAGCTTTGAAAAAACATCGGGGAAAACAGAAGGGTCAAGAAGTGATTCAGGTTTTTTCATTCCGTCCTGTGTTCCGTAGGCAAGATTATAGTGGAGCTGCTTTGAATACTGTCCCGAAGCTCTCATAGCTGTATCGGTAAATGAATAATAACCGTTTCCGCTTTTAAAAGTCCTGTTTTCTGAAACAGGATAAAACCTGACGCCTTTTTCGGAAAAATATTTTTTCATATCCTCAAACTCTTTTTGTGAGCCGAGGACTGACGAAGGCGACTGCGCTGTATCTACCCTGCCCTTTATTCCGTCATCAGTCCAGTTATCAAGCGTAAGTATTATATTATCAGCTCCGTTTTCAAGAAGTGTGTCTGTTATAAGGCGGACTTCTTCAAAGCTTGTCACTGATTTTTTACGGGTTACCGGTATACCCAATACAGGCTCTTTTTTTTCAGTTCCTCCGTAAAGATCAATACACAGCGGCATGTCGTTGTTTATTTTTCCGACACCTTTTTCTTCGGTAAGATACTCCCTGTATACAGCCGCAGCATCAACAAAATCAAGCTTTTTGTCAGTCATCGGATAAAACCTCAGTTCAAGCTTATCAGCGCTGATATCACCGTTTTCAAAAACGGTAAGCGGTTCACTGTTCATATAATAGGTATCCGTACTTCTCACGGTAAAGCCCGAACTGCATTTATTGTAGCTGCTTTTTGAAAGTCCGCTCACGCTTGCTTCTATGAAGGCGTTGGTGTCGCCGTCATGAACTACTGCCAGCATTCCGTTTCCGTTACTTTTTACAGAAGCATATACAGGAAGATATACCTGCTGTGCGGAAGCCGGCTTGTTGAGCGGAACCGCAGTAATATCACTGCCGTATATCGGGGCTGAATACGGACGTGTGTCCTTTTTGCCGTTATTGAAATCTATGACCGCACCGCTTCCGTCAGGAATAATATAATATCCGTCCTCATCGCTTCCTGCTGAAAGCATGTTCGGAAGAAGAGACAGCGTAAGAAGAAGCTTTTCGTCCTCCTCACCCCTTTTGTTTTCCTTTATCGTAGCGGTATCCGCAGATACGCTCAGAAAATCCTCACAGAGTGTATACTTTACAGGAATCACTATACCTGCCGCCGGAAATCTGTAAGTGACCTCAAGTGTGTTTTTTGAAACCTTGTATGACATTTTTCCGTTCCTGGCGGATCTGAGTGTGGAAACAGTTCTGTCTGACGGTGTGCCATAGGTAAGGATGAGCGACGAGCCAAGCTCATTTTTCACCATAGGCTTGGCGACAGGATCACAGCCTGAGTTTATCGGGGACGACCACCATATACTGCCGTTTTTCTTGTTTTTCAGAGCAAGAAGGTCTTCGTCTTCAGAATAATAAAATACAAACCTGTCGTTTTCGCCCGCCGTTAACATAGAGGCTATGACTTCGCCTTCTGTTCGCAGACTGATCTCCTCATCAGCGGCAGTATCATCATCTGAAATATCCGGAGATACATCAGAAACATCTGCAGTAATCGGGCTCACCGGCATTAAAAGCGCAAAAGCAGCAAGCACTGCAAATACCCGAATAAGTTTTTTCCGCATTTTTTAACACCATCCTCTACGCTCTGAATCTGTACTGCAGTTCAGCATATATCGAATAAATAAAAAGTCCCACCTTCTGAAAAAGCGACATTACAAGCACCAGAAGAAACATCATTATAAGCATGGCAGCGACCGTAAGCAGCATCGCGGCAGCTGTTTTAAGAAAAGAATACTGATGCACGGTCTTTATCGCATTGAACATAAGCAAAAACGACCACAGAACTCCTGCATAGTGTATACAGGATATGAACACTCCCTCGTCTGTTATAAGAAAATGAGAAAGTATCGTAGTCAGATACAAAGATGCAACATAGGGTATAAGCGAATACGCACTGAATATACATATTCGTCTGAGCGTTCCCTCGCCACTGAAAAGCGTGCACACTGCCCAGTTTCCGATAACCCACACCGCAAAAAGAAGTATACTCTTCACTATATACGGAACTATGTTGAACAGCTTGTCATAGGAATTCCAGAAGTGAAATGCATATAAACGGTCTGAAACTATATTTCCTGCAAAAAAAAGAAAAACAATAAAAAACGATATCTTCAGAGAACCCGACTTTTTCCAGCGCATGTCCTCAAATCCCTCAAAAGGATGAAAAACCACATGCTTTACCCATTGTTTTTCTGAAAGATCCATCATTTTTCATCATCTCCCTTTTTGCCGGAGCTTATCTGAGAAGCACTGTCTTCATGACCTCCGGAAGCTTCCTTATGTTTCTTTTTGAACCGCCTTAAAAAAATAACTGCAGCCGAAAAAATAATAACTGCCCAGACTATGTACGAAAGGTTTTCACTTATAAACTCTTCTCTGTAGCCTTCAAAAGCTCTGTCGTACCGCCACTGCGAGTCTGCAAGCTCAGCATACTTCATGGCTTCCTCATACTCACCGCGGTTTATATATGCACTGGCTATTCCTATATAAGCACGCCTGTAGTTTCCGTCTCTCTTAAGAACCTCAAACCATGGAGTCAGCGCTTCTTCATAATAACCGTCATTATAAAGCCTTGTTGCCTCATGGACGAGTTTTCCGAACGATGTTTCAGAAAAAACTGTTATTGTATTTTTCTGCGAATCAGCTACATAAACATTATCCACTGACGACTCTATTGCTGATACCTGTCTGAAGGTACCGAGCTGATTTCCCTTGCCTCCGAAAATAAAAAGAAGATTGCAGTCCTCATCGTACTGAAACACTCTTCCGTTTGTATAGTCAAGACAGCTTATAAGTCCTTCAGAATTTACGTCTATATCCACATATGAGTTCTGCGGAAACTCACTGTAGTCGGCAGTAGGTTTATCTCCGAATTCAGCGTTGATATCTGCAAAAAGATTGTACCCGGAAGCGTCAACCTTCTTTATGGAATCGAGCTCCTGAGTAAGTGAGCTGTTGCATGTATAGACAAACCCGTCCTTATCTATATCGAAACTTGTGATTGCAGCCGGAACGGAGCTTGTCATGTACTTTCTCATGGTCTCATTCGCAAAAAGCTTCCAGAAATAATTTTTAATTACCTCACTTGTCTGCTGAACTCTGTTGGCACCATAAAAACCGGAAAACTTACCGCTGCTGTCAAACATAACCGAACCGCTCGTGATATTATCTACAACCGCATATATATACCCTGCATCGTCCGCTATTATCCTGCGAGGCCAGAAGGTAACTGCGCTGTAAAGCTCTGATTCGGGTTTTTCTATCAGAAGCTCTACTTTGCCGTTCTCATCGCTTACAAGTATTCTTGAGTTTTCAGTATCGGCTATATACAGCTTTCCGTTCTCTGAAACAAATATGCTCTGAGGTGATTCCAGACTGAGACTTGTTCCGTTATACTCAAAGCTGTCATAGATCCTTATAACCTTGTCAAGCTTTTCATTGGCAACGACTATACGGTTGTTGCCGCTGTCAACGATATAAAAAATCCCGCTGTCAGTTCTGAATATGTCAGACAGTCCGGAAAAATCCTCCGTTCCGAGTGCTGCTCCCGAAACACTCCGTTCTGCAGTGTAGCCTGCCTGCGAAGGAACTGCCTCTCCCCAGCGGTCATAGCTGTATACATCGTATGCCTCTGCCGCTGATACGCACGGTGCAGCCGAAAGCATAGCAGAAACAGTCAGTATGGACAGTATATTTTTTATTACCTTCCGCACCGTTATCATTCCTTTCGTTTACTGTTATATCAATCCTTTATTCCGGAGTGAGCCATTGTTTCTATTACATTTTTCTGAGCTGCTATAAACACAGCAACCGGAGGTATAAGCATAAAAACTGCTGCTGCCATTGCAACACCCTGTCGTGCTATTCCTGATGCAGCGGCCTGTGCAACTGCCGTAGGAAGAGTTTTGAGCGACTCACTGAAGACATATGTATTTGACTGGATATTCCATGCCGCCTGAAAAGCAAAAATAATAAGCGTCATAAGCGCCGGCTTCTGATTCGGCATTACTATTTTCCAGCATATTCCGAACATACTTGCTCCGTCAACCTTTGCTGCCTCTATCATCGCATCCGGTATCTGACTTATTGACTGACGCATCAGAAACACGCCCATAGGAGTTGCTATATTCGGAAGAATAAGTGCAAGATAACTGTCTATCATTCCGAGCTTTGCCATAACCATATACTGAACTATATATATGACGTTGCTCTGATACAGAAGCGAAACGACTATTATAGAATTAAGAAGCTTACGCCCCCTGAACCTTCCCTTGGCAAGTACGAAAGCGGCCATTGACGCTGTAAAGCACTGAGCTGCAGTTACAGAAACCGTAACAAATACACTGTTTGCCACATAGCGTGAAAACGGAACCCACATCTTGTCCGCCGTTCTGAACATATCGCGGAAATTATCAAGGGTCGGATCCATAGCATAGAGCTTTGGCGGAAATATAAACCATTCCTGCGAAGGCTTTATTGACATGACCACGGCAAGATATATAGGAAGTACCATAAACACACCGAGAACAAGGAGAAAAATAAATATACCTACAGTGCCGACATGACTTCGGCCCGCTCTTCCTGAGGAAGCCTTGAGTTTTTTTTCTTTTTCTGTCACTACTCAGTCCTCCCTTGCCAGAAGCTTTGTTATCAGACGGTTTACCGCATACATCGCAATAAACAGTACTGTACATATTGCTGACGAATATCCCATCTCATATCTTACCCAGCCATAGTCGTATGCATGAGTCATAACAGTATGCGCAGCATAATCCGTACTCGGAAATCCCACAAGACTTCTTCCGACTATATCTGCAGTAAACGCTGCTACTATCTGCATTACTGCAGCAAAGAGCATCTGAGGCTTCATCGATGGTATGGTTATATATATAAGCTCCTGCCAGCGGTTTTTTATACCCTCTATGGCTCCTGCTTCATACTGGCTCTTGTCTATATTCTGAAAACCTGCCCTGAGCGCAAGAAAGCCTGCACCGAGACTTATCCACAGCTGAACGGCTATGACTACAAAAAGTATGTAGTTTGAGTCTGTTAGCCACTGTCTTGAGGTCGTTATTATTCCGAGATCCAGAAGCAAAGAGTTTGCATATCCATACTGGTCTCCGCTGAATACAAGCTGCCATACCGTATAGACATTTGCCATTGACGGTGCGTAGAAGATAAGTGTAAACAACGTTTTCAGCTTTCCGGGAAGCTCGTTTATCAGCCATGCGAGAAAAAAGCAAAGCACATAACTCACAGGACCGGAAAACAACGCAAATATAAGCGTAGTTCTTATTGAATGAACAAACACCCTGTCAGACAGAAACAACGTCTTGTAGTTTGAAAGTCCGACAAAGTCAGGTCTGTTTATCATATCAAAGTTCGTAAAGCCTATCGGAAGCGATATAACCACCGGTACTATCGTAAACACTATAAAGAACAGCATAAAAGGCAGAAGCATAAGCAGACATTCAGTCTGTTCAGTGCCTGAAAACTTCTTTTTTGCTGACTTTTTTTTCAAACTGATCGCTCCCTTCTTTTATATTTCAGGTTTTTTATAGTGAATGAAAAACAAATCTAATCAAGCCCGAGATTTTCCCTTTTTCTTTCGATCTCGGCGTTTATATCCCTGTTATACCACATTATCGTATCACGGGGATTACGATGCTGGTTTACTGTCTCTCTGAAGGCAGTCATTATGTTTCTTGTTACTGCATATGAAGCAGGTATGACCGGAATCTCGTCAAGCTCGTTCCATTGTGCTGTAAGAACACTGACTTCAGACGGAGTCCATGAAAGTCTGCTGAGAGTTTCTATGTTGGCAGTATCATATCTTCCCATAGTACCGAGAAGCCCCTCCACAAGAGTACCGTATCTGGTCTGTATATCGGTTGAAGCAAACCACTTCACAAACTCCCATGCGTCCTCCTTGCTGCGGGTCTTGCTGAAGATAACCGCTCCGCTTCCCGATGAGTTTGCCGCATGCGAGACAGTACCGTCATCTCTTACTGTTCCGGGAACAGTTGTAAAGTCCCACAGTCCGTTTATCTCCGGGGCTGCCGACTTCACCTGATTGAAAAACGTATAGTTCTGTATCACTATAGGATACGTTCCGTCCCTGAACCTGCTGAACGGATCATACACCTGTTCAAAACGGTATTTTGTATAGAAGTCTGTCCACTTTTCAAAGGATTGTACAGCGTTTATGTTTTCAAAGCTCGTAGCTGTTACGGCTTCATTGTAATAATTCAGTCCGTTCTGGAGCATGAGCAGCGCAAACGTATGCCCGGGCTCAGTTGATGGAGCTATGTTTGCAGAGGGGAGTACAAGTCCTGCATGCATATAGTTTCGTGAAAGTGCAGGAACAACACCGATAAGCTCGTCCCATGTCTGCGGAACTGTTTCTATCCCAAGCTCACTCAGAATATCCTTGCGGTAAAACATTACCGGAAAGCTCTGCTGCAGCGGGATTCCGTAAACTCCTCCTTCATATGTATAAGGCAGGGTTGATTTTTCATGAAGGTTTTTGGTGATATCCTCAAACCCTTCCATAGTGCTCATATCAGTAAGAAGACCTCTTGCGGCAAGGTTTACGGGAAATTCTCCGCCAAGAAAAAGTGCTATATCAGGTCCTTTTCCGGCAAGAGTCGCTTCAACAACGCCGCCCTGAACTATGTTAAGATTTACCGGTATATCATACTTCAGCATAAAGTCTGATTCGACAAGCTCCTTTACGGCAAGAGCCTGGTCACGTCCGAGGTTTATCCACACATTAAGCGCATCCTTTTCATCTGCGCCTGATATTACGCTGTAATCCTCAAAAAAAGATGCGGCAAAAGCCCTGAAGCTGAACGAAAGACTGCTGAAAAACTTTTCATCGGTACTTGCAAAAGCCTTGTCATGAGAAGCTATCTCGATATAATCGATCTCCAGCGGCTGATCCTTGCAATCTCTCATCCATGAGGATATCGCCGCAACGTTATCCTTGAGCTGGGAAAGATACTGCGGAATCCTGACAGGCTTTTCCGTACACTTGTCAAGAATAACATACATGCGCTCTATTCCTGCAGCCTCCGAGCCTGAAGAATCCGACAGCTTTTCTATGTCCGCCTTCAGAGCCTTGAGCTCAGAGGATATTCTTGAAAAGTCATCAATAAGTCCGGGAATAGTTCTGTCTACATTATAGTCAGTATACTTATCGGGAGACGGGCCTGTTATCATGAGTATCTTGCGGTAGTATTCGTTTATTTCGAGGACTATGGGGCTGAGTCGTCTCATTGCATCGCCTATCTCACCCGGAACAGCCTCAAGTGATATCAGATGATCCGCATCTGCGGTAAGATATACATATATATCTTCACCGTTTTCTGACTTCGGACATACTACGCTCCAGTCATTGTCGTATCTGAATTTTACGGCCTCAAGCTCCTTGCAGGGAACCTGTCCGTCTATGTATACACGTCTGTTCGAATTAAACCCTCTCATATATCTCTGACGTGCTTTTATCCCTATCCTGTACCATCCGTCAGCAGGTATTTCAGACTCAGGAATCTTCCACGTAACTGTCTGGAGCGCTTTTTTCCAGTTATTATCACCTATCGTGTTATATACCATTTTTCCGGGATTTGAGGGTGAAGCAAGATAGCTTGAGTTATCGGAGGTCGGATACAGAGTAGAGTCGGATTTGTAAAGTGCCTCTTCTCCCTCAAGCCTGATAAGCGCTGACGGTGTCGCTTCAAGCTCATTTTCCGACGGTTTTGTTTCAGCATATGCCGCCGGACTCTGATAATGGTAAAGCTTGAAATATTCAAGAGCTATATACGCCTTGGCAGCTTCAAAAGTAAACTCATGCGTTCCCTTTTCGAGATAGAACATAAGCGGTTCATTAAAAAGCCCGTCAGAGTCCTTTATATCTGTTTTAATCCATCTGCTGTACTGTATCTGGGAAGGACGGGTCTGATTTCCACGAGAGTTTTCGGTTATTTCCTTTTCGTTTACCCATACCTTTCCAAGTGTTATCCTCGACGCTGTATCATAGGGAACTTTTCCGTCGATAAGCAGTGACAGCTCAACCGATGTGGTCTGAGAAACCAGAGGACAGTATGATATACCTATATTATAGACTGCAGTTTCGGGAACTGTAACCTTGTATGTAACACTTCCTGAAACAGAATTCCATATCAGAACATCATCTTTTATACAGTTATCCTCATCTCTGTATGCTCCTTTAGAAAAATCCCCGTTTTCCGCTTTCTTATAGTCCGCTCCCATGACAATTGTTTCTGTATCTGCCATAGGCTCGTTTTTGAAGCTATCAAAATATTCTCCGTACGGTACAGTTTCATCCATAAAGATTTCTATACGCTGTTCTTCTGCTGCCTGTATATTTTCTGCCGCCCAGACAGGAACACAGCCAAAATCCGTTCCGGAAGCACACATAAAAAAAGCCAAAATCCCCGAAATATATTTTTTCGCAGATACTTTGCCTGAGAACAAAACTTATCACCTCTGATAGATAAAGATAGCCATGCACAAAAACCCGCAGGCAGCCCTAAGGAACCATCCGTAGCCCCGTTGTTTTCGTTATAGCCGCCATAATTTGCAGTCCGAACACAATACTTCATTAAAAATTATATCAAAAATGCAATTGACTGTCAAGATTACAAATTTAATATGATAAACGTGTGAAAAATTAAGTAATTTAATCATATTTACCTTAAAAAATAAAGCACTATTATGTTTATAAAAGTGCTCTGACTGAATTTGATTGGTTCTGTAATTTCACAATTTACGTTTCTCATAAAAAAATTTAAACGCTCCTGCTGTTCGTATGAATAAGCAGGAGCGTTTATAGTAATATCAATCATACTGCTGTAACAGTCAACGATAAAGTCGATTCAACGACTGTTTTTGAAGTCAGAATATCGTTTTTCTACAAATTCAGAAAAATCACGACTCTCAAGTATACGACTACCAGATACAGCAGCTACATATGAAAAATACTTGTACCTTGAACACGCCACTATTTGTATTTTCTTGTCTTTTACTTCGATATAGTATTCGTATTTTTCTATATTATAACGTTTTTTATCACTATCATTGCTTATACGTTTGTTTAGTTCTTCTTTAATTTCTTCAGATATCTCTGTGTCATCTGAATATTTTTCCCATGTAGATATTACAAAATCACCATCAATCCTACTGTAAAAATCCTCATCATATACCAGATTGTGCATCTTTCTTGATATACTATAGACGCAGTTGCGCGTTTTTTCTCCGTAATGTATGCTATTAACTGTATGTGCTCTGTATATAGCTATTACTGAGACAAGACAAATAATTGGTATTGTAATGATAGCTATCTTATGCTTCTTTAACATAATATGTTCTCTCCTCATCTTTTATAGTCTTATATCTTTCAGGATAATACAAAGAATAATTATATATTATGATACACATTATCATTTTTCTTTCCGATTTTTATACAAACAATTATACACCCGACTTTTCTATATGTCAATCCAGAATTTCCTGATACAACTGTATGTTTTATACCAAGTGACTTGAATGTTTCTCCTGTCCTTCCCTATAATATAGTCAGAACAGTCTATAAACCAGAAAACAATATCGTTATTGTCACTATTTTCCTTTATTTCACAATAATTCGACGGAAAAATCTGTAATTT
>SVNR01000021.1 GCA_015066815.1 Ruminococcus sp. | reverse complement strand
CTTGAAGAATTTATGAAAAGTCACGAGAAGGAGGTAATAGATATGATGGCACAGTTATTTGATGAAGAAGTAATGCGTAAGCAGTATGATATAGCGAGCAGAAGAAAAGAGAGAGAAGAGGGCAGAATCGAAGGACGGCTTGAGGGCAAAATGGAAGGACTGATTTCTACAGCTCAGGCACTTATAAATATGAAATCCATGTCACTTGAAAATATATCATTAGCTACAGGATTACCACTTGAAAAAATAGAAGAACTTTCAAAAATGAAAAATTAATCAGTGCGCCGGACGAGCAGTGAACCGATAAAATCAAGCAAGAGATTAGAAATATTTAAAGGTGAAAGCTATGCCGATGACGAAACAGGACTTTATGGACAATCAGCTCTTTTTATATTTGGAATGTTCTGTGAAGAACTTAAAGCTAAATCAATATTATGCAGTTTTTTGATGAATATCTGAAATTTCAGTAAGTGCAATGCTTTGTTCAATGGTGGTTCAAGAATTCACTTAAGTATCTGTGATTTCTTCACCACCCAAAATTCCCCTTGACAACCTGGGTCGTTTATTGTATAATTAATACATAAAAAATTTATTTGTAAAGGATAATCGATATGAACAGAATACAGTCAATTGAAACAAGAAACCTTCGTTCAGCAGAAGGCGGCTGTGGAGAATGCCAGACATCATGTCAGTCAGCTTGCAAGACATCATGCGGTGTAGCTAACCAGCCTTGCGAAAACACAACAGGCAGAATCAGAACAATCAGCACAAGAGATCTCAGAAGTGCTGACGGTGGCTGCGGAGAATGCCAGACATCATGTCAGTCAGCTTGTAAGACATCATGCGGCGTTGCTAACCAGCCTTGCGAAAGAAACTAATAACTACCTGTTTTTTTAAACAAAACTATAACGGTAAGCCGAAGCCTGAAGACTTCGGCTTTACTTACGTAATGGAGAAATATCAAATGATTCATCAGTATAAACTTAACGGATACAATATAGTGATCGACGTATACAGCGGATCTATACATATAGTGGACGATGTTGCATATGATGTTATTGCAGCATACGAAGGCAGGACAAGAGAACAGATAGTATCTGAGGTTCTTCCGGTGCATTCGGCAAACGGTGTTACCGAAGACGATATTCTCAAGTGTATAGATGACGTTGACTATCTCAGGGAAAATGAAAAGCTTTTTACTGAAGATGTTTTCTCAGAAAAGGCTTCTAAGCTGAAAAACAACTCGAACGTTATAAAGGCATTATGTCTCCATGTAGCACACACCTGTAATCTCAACTGTTCCTACTGCTTTGCAAGTCAGGGAAAGTATCAGGGAGAGCGTGCTCTTATGAGCGAGGAAGTAGGAAAGCGTTCACTTGATTTTCTTATAGAAAACTCCGGTACAAGAAGAAACCTTGAAGTAGACTTTTTCGGCGGTGAGCCTCTGATGAACTGGGAGGTTGTCAAGGAGCTTGTCAGATACGGAAGAATGAGAGAAAAGGAAACCGGAAAGAACTTCAGGTTTACCCTCACAACAAACGGCGTTCTTGTTGACGATGATGTTATTGATTTTTGCAACAAGGAAATGCACAACGTAGTGCTTAGCCTTGACGGACGTAAAGAGGTACATGACAAGTTCAGAGTAGACTATGCCGGAAAAGGAAGCTATGACGCGATACTTCCTAAGTTCAAGCGTTTTGTAGAGATGAGAGGGGACAAGAACTACTATATGAGAGGTACTTTCACTCATCATAACCCTGACTTTACAAACGATATTTTCCATATGGCTGACCTCGGTTTTACAGAGCTTTCTATGGAACCGGTTGTCTGTGCTCCCGATGATCCGTCTGCGCTTAATGAAGATGATATAAAAACAGTTTTTGAGCAGTATGAGATACTTGCAAAAGAAATGATACGCAGAAACAAAAACGGAAACGGATTTACTTTTTACCACTATATGATCGATCTCAAAAACGGTCCGTGTATCTACAAAAGACTCTCAGGATGCGGTTCAGGTACAGAGTATCTTGCAGTAACTCCATGGGGCGATCTTTACCCGTGTCATCAGTTTGTAGGTGATGACGATTATCTTATGGGTAACATATACGACGGAGTCACAAATACAGAACTGCGTGACAAATTCAGAAAGTGCAATATCTATTCACGTCCGGATTGTGAGGACTGCTGGGCTAAGCTTTATTGCTCAGGAGGCTGTGCTGCTAATGCATATCATGCAAGCGGAGATATTACCGGAATATACGAACCAGGCTGCCGTCTTTTCAGAAAGCGCATAGAGTGTGCAATAATGATGCAGATAGCTATGGCTGATATTGAAAATATATAAAGACATATAAGTCTCTGCTGTATCAGACAAAAACAGCAGAGACTTAAAAATTTTTTTCTTGATGTATAAAAGTATATATGGTATAATAAAACAAGATATATAAAGCTGAAAAAATCGGAGTGAACAACAAAATGAATGAAAACAGGTTACTTAACAGGCTCAGGGATAAAAAAATTATTTTTTATGTACTGACCTTTTTTATTCTTATTTTTATTTGGTCGAACTCACTTGATCATCCTACCGAATCATATTCAAAAAGCAGCAAGGTTATGGAAGCGGTTTCTTCCGTTATGTCACGTATATTTGGTTCAGAGCATTTTCTGACAGTATTTTTCAGAAGTCATGTCAGAAAGCTGGCTCATTTTATTGAATACATGCTTCTCGGAGCTGCGGTCACAGGCGCAATGAAGCTCAGTCATAAAACAAAGCTTCAGCACTTCTATAACTCTCTTTCTTTTTCGGTTATCGTGGCAGTAGTAGATGAGTTTATACAGATATATACCTATCGTGGATCGAGTGTAAGAGACGTTGTTATTGATTTTTCCGGGTATTTTTCCGGAACGGTTTTTGCGTCATTTATTATAACATTAGTTTACATTATCAAAAAAAGAAAAAACACAAATCAAGCACACTATTGACTTTTAATTAATAATATGATATCATAGTAGCATATTAGCACGCTAAAGTGCTTGGTTTATATAATAAAAAGAAATGAGGATTTAAATGAAAAATTATGATTTGATCACGCCGGAGGGCACAAACGACCTTTTATTCAAAGAATGTGTAATGAGAAGAAATGTTGAAAAAGAAATATCTGAACAGTTTTTCAGCAGAGGTTACAGTGAAATCATCACACCCGGGCTTGAGTTTTTTGATGTTTTTAATTTAAATTCACGACATTTTCCTCAGGAGGATTTATATAAACTTGTAGATCGTAAGGGAAGACTTGTTGTTTTACGCCCTGAATCAACCATGCCTATAGCACGAGTTGTTGCAACACGTCTCAAAGAAGCAGCTCTTCCGCTCAGACTGTGCTACAACCAGTACGCTTTTAATGTAAGTCCGCAGATGAGAGGACGAAGCGACCAGATCGCACAGGCCGGTATTGAGCTTATAGGTTCATCTGAAAAAATAGCAGATCTTGAAGTTATCGAAGCAGCTGCAGCAGTTCTTGAAAAATGCAGTCCGGGAAATTTCTCACTCGAAATAGGCGATATCGGATTTTTCAAGGCACTTATGAACAAACTTGACGTTGATGATGAACAGCAGGAAACAATAAGAAACTTCATAGAAACAAAGAACTATCCTGCTCTTAATGATATACTCGACAGCATCGGAAACAACAGTGTAACAAAGGCACTTAAAATGCTTCCGAGACTTTTCGGCGGAGAAGAAGTTTTTGAAAAGGCTGCAAAGCTTTTTTCTGACAAAGAAACTGACGCAGTTCTTGCAGGACTTAAGGAGCTTTTCAAGGATATCCAGAAGCTCGGCTGCAAGGGTAAAATAACAGTTGATCTCGGAATGGTAAATAAAACAGATTATTATACAGGTGTTATTCTCAAGGGTTACATAGAAGGTTATGGTGAGCCTGTTCTTTCGGGAGGCAGATACGATAAGCTGATTTCCGAATTCGGATATGATGTTCCTGCTACAGGCTTTGCTGTAAACGTAGATGCTGTTACAAAAGTAAGACTCAAAAGCGAAAAAATCCCAGTAAGACCTGTAGACTTTATTGTTTTTGCAGAAAAAGGCTACGAAATGAAAGCTGTTCTTGTAGCTAAAAACATGAGAGAAAGCGGAAAAACTGTCGAGATGGCAGCTTTCAGCGACCTCGGAAAAGTAAAAAAATACGCAGAGGAAGTAAAAAAATCCAAGATAATCTTAGTAAACGAAAATGTTTCCGAATTACAGTAATATCAGCCGCGCTTTCGCCATCAGCGGATGTGCAGGGCAATAAAATGAAAAGATCATAGTAAAAGCCGGATTTTTTTACACCAAACAATTATCGAATATCGAAAGGACAGTGTTTTATAAAATGTCAAAACCGTTAAGAATAGCTCTTACAAAAGGCCGTCTTGAAAAGGATACAGTGGGTCTTCTTGAAAGCCTCGGCTTTGATTGTACTGAGGTTCATGAAAAGGGAAGAAAGCTTATTTTAAATATACCTGATGCTAATCTTGAGGTAGTGCTTGCAAAGGCTGCCGACGTAATTACATATGTTGACAGAGGCGTATGCGATATGGGCGTTGTAGGCAAGGATACTATCATGGAAATGCCCGGAAAATTTTTCGAGATAGTAAACCTCGGCTTCGGAAAATGCAAGTTTGCTCTCGCTGCAAAAAAAGGCGTTGATTTTTACGAGGGCTTCGGAGTAAAGACTATTGCCACAAAGTATCCTAACGTTGCAAGAACATATTTTGAAGCTAAGGGAATGGACGTAGAGATAGTAAAAATAGAAGGCTCTGTTGAGCTTGCACCGCTTCTTGATCTTTCAGATGGTATCGTGGATATCGTTGAAACCGGAACTACACTCAAGGAAAACGGTCTTGAGGTAAAGGAAGATATCGCACCTATAGCTGCAAGACTTATTGTAAATACAGTAAGTATGAAAATGCGTCAGCAGGAGATAGAAGCACTTGTAGAAAAAATAGAAAAAAAGATTTCTGAATAAATAAAAAAGGATGTAGATTAGAAAATGCTGAAAAAAATCAAAGCCAACGGCACTGATGAAATAAATTTTCTCAAAGAACTTAACGCACGAAATGTAGAAACAGATAAAAAAGTAACTGAAGTCGTAAGCGAAATAATAGAAAACGTTCGTAAAAACGGTGATGAAGCTGTAAAAAACTACACTCTGAAGTTCGACGGAAACCTTCCCGAATACTATGAGGTTCCGCGTGAAGTTATAAACGACGCTCTGACTGAAGCTGATCCGGAGTTTGTAAGTGCTCTTCTCAACGCTATAGAAAACATATCGGATTTTCATAACAGACAGAAAACAGAAAGCTTCATAGCACCTAAGGATAACGGCGTTATTCTCGGCCAGAGAATAAGAGGACTTGAAAAAGTCGGCTTATATGTACCGGGTGGTACGGCAGCTTATCCGTCAAGCGTTCTTATGAATGCAATTCCTGCAAAGATAGCGGGCGTAAAAGAGATCATTATGGTAACACCGCCTAAGAAGGACGGCACTCCTAACAGGGATATACTTGTTGCAGCAGCTCTTTGCGGAGTTGACAGAGTGTTCATGTCAGGCGGCGCACAGGCTATTGCTGCTCTTGCTTTTGGTACAGAAGAGATCCCTAAGGTTGACAAGATAGTGGGTCCGGGAAATATTTTTGTTGCTACTGCAAAGAAGCTTCTCTACGGAACAGTTGATATAGATATGATCGCAGGACCGAGCGAAATACTTGTTCTTGCAGACAAGACAGCAGATCCTAAGTTTATCGCAGCTGATCTTATGTCACAGGCTGAACACGATAAGCTTGCTTCAGCTATACTTATAACAACATCAGAAGAAATTGCCGACAGAACAAACGAAGAGATATGTCGTCAGATCGAATACCTTTCAAGAAAGGACATAATCGAAAAATCCCTCTCTGACTACGGCGCAGCTATTATCTGTGACAGCGAAGAATACGCTGTCAAGCTCGCAAATGATATCGCACCGGAGCACCTTGAGGTTCTTCTTGAAAATCCTCTTGAGTATATCGGAAAGCTCGATAATGCAGGCTCTGTTTTTCTTGGACAGTATGCTTCAGAGCCTCTCGGCGACTATTATGCAGGTCCGAACCACGTTCTCCCGACAAGCGGAACAGCAAGATTCTTCTCACCTCTCGGAGTTCAGAGCTTCACAAAGCGTTCAAGCTTTATTTACTATACAGAGAGTGCTCTTGAAGAAGCAAAGGATGATATCGTGCTTATAGCAGAACGAGAAGGTCTTACCGCACACGCAAACGCAATAAAGGTAAGATTTGAATAACAGAAAGGCAGCGTTACAATGAGCTATAACTTAAACAAAAAACTTGCGGATCTTGTTCCGTATGATCCTATAACCGGAAGCTATGATGTAAGACTGGACGCTAACGAAAGCTTTTTTAATCTTTCAGATGATATAAAAAAGAAGCTCTGCAGTGCCATAATGAACCTTGACTTCAACAGATATCCTGATTGTCTTGCCACAGCTCCTGTAAAAGCTTTTTCTGAGCTTTATGATGTACCCTATGAATGTGTAAACGCAGGAAACGGTTCTGACGAGCTTATAAGTGTAATAACAAGCTGCTTCTTTGAATCAGGAGACGTACTCGTGAATGTTTCACATGATTTTTCAATGTACGGCTTCTATGCACAGCTTTATGAGGTTGTTCTGAAGACTTGTCAGAAGGAAGAGGATCTTACCATAAACGCAGACAAGCTTATAGCTTTTTGCAAAGAGAACAATGCAAAGGGACTTATTTTTTCAAACCCCTGCAACCCGACCTCGCTTGGTCTCAGCCGTAATGATGTGAGAAGGATCATCTCATCTCTTCCGGATACGCTCGTTATACTTGATGAGGCATATATGGATTTCTGGGATCAGTCACTTCTTTCAGAAGTCAATAACTTCAGCAATCTCATCATACTCAAAACATGTTCCAAGGCTCTCGGCATGGCTTCGGTCCGCTGCGGCTTTGCTGTAGCATGTCCTGTTATCTCAACTGCTCTCAGAGCAGCAAAGTCTCCGTATAACAACGACTCTGTTGTACAGACTATTGTTTCACAGGTACTTCGTGAAAAGGATTTTCTGGAGAGTAACAAAAAAGCGATCATTGAAAACACAAAGAAGCTTTTCAAGAAAGTTACAGAACTCAACGAAAAGTACAACTGTTTCGAAAAAATATACGATACTGCAACAAACTTTATTTTCATAAAAACAGACAAGTATGAAAAAATATATAACACTATGCTTGAGAACTCGATTGCTATAAGAAAGTTCCCGGGTTATATCAGAATAACAACGGGCAGCGAAGATGAGAACCACAGAGTTCTTGAGGTGCTTGAAAAATCAGCTTCGGAGGGAAATATATGATACGAAACGCTGTGACAGAACGTGTTACAAAGGAAACACAGATAAAAGTATCCATAAGTCTTGACGGAAAAGGAAAGGCTTCCATAGACACAGGTATAGGTTTTTTTGATCATATGCTTACTGCGCTTTCAGTTCACAGCCGTATCAGTATGGATATCAAGGTAAACGGAGATCTGCATGTTGACGGTCATCATACAGTAGAAGACACAGGTATAGTTCTCGGACAGGCTCTCTCAGCCGCACTCGGAGACAAGAGCGGCATTGCAAGATACGGAAGTGCATACATTCCTATGGATGAAGCGCTTGCCTTCTGCTCTCTTGATATCAGTAACCGCCCGTTCCTTGTTTTCAGAGGTGAGTTTTCAAATCAGATGATTGGAAACTATGATGCGTGTCTCACAGAAGAGTTTTTCAGAGCCTTTGCATATAACGCAGGAATAACGCTGCATATAGATATGCTCTACGGAAAAAACGATCATCACAAGTGCGAGGCAGCGTTCAAGGCTGTGGCACATGCACTCAGAACAGCTGTAACGGAGGACGCAAGCGGAAAAACACTTTCGACGAAGGGAGTACTTTAAAAAAATGATAGCTGTAGTAGATTATGGTGCAGGAAATCTTTTCAGTGTTAAAAACGCACTTGATTTTCTCTCTCTAGAAAACAAGCTTACATCAGACAAGAAAGAAATAGAAAACGCAGACGCTGTTATTTTACCGGGTGTAGGAGCTTTCCCTAACGCAATGAAAATGCTCGATGCCTCCGGACTTATTGACGTTATCAAGACTCAGGCAAAGGAAAAGCCGCTCCTTGGTATCTGTCTCGGTATGCAGATGCTTTTTGAAAAAAGCTATGAGTTTGAAGAATGCGACGGTCTCGGACTTATCAAGGGAAAAGTAGACAAAATAATAGCCCCTGGATACATAATCCCTCATATGGGCTGGAATAAGCTCGAAAAGCTCAATGACAGTCCGCTTATGACAGGACTTGGTGATAACGAATACGTTTATTTTGTTCATTCATATCAGGCGTATTGTGATGACTGCAATATATCAGCGTACAGTGAATATCCTGACAAGGTGCCTGCACTTGTTTATGACGGCGGCTTTGTATACGGTGCTCAGTTCCACCCTGAAAAAAGCGGAAAAACAGGACTGGCTATACTCAAAAATTTTGGAGGTCTCATAAAATGATCATACTTCCTGCAATAGATATAAAAGACGGAAACTGCGTAAGACTTTTCAAAGGTGACTTCAACACTGTAGAAAAGGTTGCCTCAGATTATCTTGAAACAGCAAAAGGTTTCGAAGAGGCAGGTTCAGAATGGATCCATATGGTTGATCTTGACGGCGCAAAGGAAGGCCGACCTGTAAACACAAAGATCTATACTGATGTTGCTGAAAAAACAAATCTCAAGGTAGAACTCGGCGGCGGAATACGCAGTCTCGAAACAATAGACGAATATCTTCGTATGGGTATAAACCGTGTCATTCTCGGATCTGTTGCACTCAAGAATCCACGCCTTGTAAAAGAAGCAGTTGACAGATTCGGTTCAGAAAAAATAGTTGTCGGAATAGATGCTATGAACGGAATGGTTGCAACAGAGGGCTGGCTTGAAGCTTCTGATGTAAACTACATAGATCTTGCAAACGAAATGATTAAGTTCGGTGTAAAATATTTTATTTTTACTGATATCTCAAAGGACGGCACACTCTCGGGAGTTAACGCAGAGCAGCTCAGAGCGCTTGCAGACGGAACTGCCGGAAAATGCAGTATAATAGCAAGCGGCGGCGTTCACACTATTGAAGACATAAAAATATGCAAGGCTATGGGACTTTACGGTACTATCTGCGGAAAATCTATCTACAAGGGCACTCTTGATCTCAGAGAGGCTATATCAGTGGCGGAAGGAGAGTAACAAAAAATGCTTGCAAAGAGAATAATTCCCTGTCTTGATGTCAGAAACGGAAAAGTAGTAAAAGGCGTTAATTTTGAAGGTATAAAAGACGTAGGCGATCCTGTTGAATGTGCTAAGGAATACAACATGCAGGGTGCAGACGAAATAGTCTTTTATGATATCACAGCTTCCTTTGAAGGAAGAGGTGTATTTCTCGATGTTGTAAGGGATACAGCACGTCAGGTTTTTGTTCCTCTTACTGTTGGCGGCGGAATCAAAACCGTTGACGATATACGTGAAACACTCAGAGCAGGAGCTGATAAGGTATCTGTAAACTCACAGGCTGTAAAAAATCCTCAGCTCATAAAGGACGGAGCAGATATATTCGGCAGTCAATGTATCTGCGTTGGCATAGATGCAAAAAAAATAGCTGAAGACAAGTGGACTGTGTTTATTAACGGTGGCAGAGTCGATATGGAGCTTGACCTTATCGACTGGGTAAAACGTGTCGAACAGCTTGGAGCAGGAGAGATCTGCCTTAACTCCATCGATGCCGACGGAACCAAGGAAGGCTTTGATATCAGCATGCTGAAGGCTGTATGTGATTCAGTAAATATCCCGGTTATCGCAAGCGGCGGTGCGGGCAGGATAGATGATTTTTCTGAAGTCTTTGAAAAAACAGGTGCTACTGCTGCTCTTGCGGCGTCACTGTTTCACTTTAAGGAGCTCACTGTCGGAGAGGTTAAGGAACACTGCCGTCAGAAGGGTATAATCATAAGATAATAAAGGAGATAAACCATGCAGGATCTTGATGTTTTTTTTAAAAAAGGTGAGCTTATTCCGGCTGTTGTAAAGGATGTAAACACAGGTGAGGTTCTTATGCTTGCATATATGAATAAGGAAAGCCTTGCAAAAACACTTGAAACAGGATACACATGGTTCTGGAGCCGTTCAAGACAGGAGCTCTGGAACAAGGGTGCTACTTCCGGTCATCTTCAGAAGGTTATAAGTATTTTCGGAGACTGTGATGACGATACACTTCTCGTAAACGTTGAACAGACCGGAGCAGCCTGCCATACCGGCAACTATACATGTTTCTTTAACCGTATATATTGATACGTTACCGGATACATAAGGGAGTCACTGTTTATACAGCGATTCCCTTTGTATACTTTTTTATAGTTTATATTCTGAACAGCGGGAGGCATCAGAAAAAAATGGATTTTAATGAAGCAAAAAAGAGAATCGATGAACTGACGGAGGAAATATCAAAGCATAACCATAACTATCATGTACTTGACGCACCGTCCATAGATGACTATGAATACGATATGCTTATGCAGGAGCTCAAAAAGCTTGAGGAACAGTTTCCGGAGCTTTCATATGAAAACTCTCCTACAAAAAGAGTAGGCGGAACTGCACTCAACAAGTTTCAAAAAGTTACTCATACAGTTCAGATGGGAAGTCTTCAGGATGTTTTTTCTTTTGAACAGGTAAGAGCTTTTATTGACAAGTGCAAAAACGAGCTTGATTCCCCTGTGTTTATTGTTGAGCCTAAGATAGACGGTCTTTCTGTATCGCTTGAATATCACGACGGTGAATTTTTTATAGGTTCTACAAGAGGAGACGGCTTTGTCGGTGAAGATGTTACTGCAAACCTTAAGACAATAAAATCGATCCCTTTGCGTATTGATAACAGCATACCGCTTCTCGAAGTCAGAGGAGAGGTATATATGCCGCGTGAGACGTTTTTCAAGCTTATTGAAAAACAGGAGCTTAACGACGAAACACCCTTCAAAAATCCAAGAAATGCAGCTGCCGGCTCGCTAAGACAGAAAAGCTCCAAGGTCACAGCTGAACGTAAACTTGATATTTTTGTGTTTAACATACAGCAAAACACCGGAAAGGAGCTGCTTTCACACAAACAGTCACTTGATTATCTGAAGGAACTCGGCTTCAAGGTCGTTCCGAGCTATGTTTCCTGTACTACCTACGAACAGATAGAAAAAGAAATACAGAAAATCGGTGAAAACCGTGCAAAGTATTCCTTTGATATTGACGGCGTAGTTATCAAGGTCGATGATTTTTCACAGAGAACTGTTATGGGAGCGACATCAAAGTTTCCGAAGTGGGCAGTAGCGTATAAGTTTCCGCCCGAAGAAAAGGAAACAGTTCTGAGGGATATTGAGGTAAACGTAGGAAGAACAGGAGCTATTACACCTGTGGCTATCTTTGATCAGGTCCTTCTTGCAGGAACCAGTGTTTCAAGAGCCGTACTCCATAACCAGCAGTTTATATCTGATAAGGATATACGCATAGGTGACACTATAGTTGTCCGTAAGGCCGGCGATATAATACCTGAGGTTCTCAGATCCGTTTCTCATCAGGAAAACTCCGTTCCTTTCATGCTTCCGGAGCTTTGTCCCGTATGCGGTACAAAAGCTGTGCATATAGCTGACGAAAGCGTTCTGAGATGCCCTAACTCTGCCTGTCCGGCACAGCTTCTCAAAAACATAATACACTTTGCGTCCAAGGGAGCAATGAATATTGACGGTCTCGGTGATGCAATAGTAGCTTTGCTCCTCGAAAACGACCTCATAGGATCAGTTGCTGATTTGTATGACCTTACAATAGAAAAGCTTCTTACTCTTGACAGGTTCAAGGAAAAATCAGCAACCAATCTTGTAAAAGCAATAGATGCGTCCAGATCTGCGCCTATGGACAGACTTCTGTTCGGTCTTGGAATAAGAAACATAGGTTCAAGAGCTGCCACACTGCTTTGTGAAAAATTTGGCAGCATGGAAGCACTTATGAATGCTGATATTGCAGCTATCTCTTCAATAGACGGCTTTGGTGATATCATGTCTCAGAGCGTGTATGAAGCGTTAAGAGAGCCTCATATGCGTGAGCTGTTAAAACGTCTTGAGGAAAAAGGCCTTAATTTCGTATATCAGTCAACAAAGCAGAGCGACGCCCTGGCAGGAAAAACGTTCGTGCTGACAGGAACACTTCCTACTCTGAAGCGTGATGAGGCTAAGAAGCTGATAGAAAACGCCGGAGGAAAAGTATCATCATCGGTTTCAAAGAAAACTGATTTTGTTGTAGCCGGAGAAGAAGCTGGAAGCAAGCTTACAAAAGCACAGGAGCTTGGTATAACAATACTTACAGAAGCTGAGCTTCTGTCGGTTTTATCTGAAAGGGGATAATATAAGTGAAAAAAAGTATTTTTCTTTTTATGATGCTTCTGCTTATCGGCTGTGGCTCTACAGGCTGCGATAAAAAAACAGATGCTCCTGCGGCAGTCGGACAGACAACTGAGGAACAGACTGAGCTTTTTGAAGCTGTCAAGCCGCCTGAGGGTGGATGGACTGCAGAAGAATTTTATGAAACTGTTATTTTATGCGGAAAAAAACTCTCATATCCTCTGAATATGGAAACTTTTGGAACAGACTTCGAGTTTGATAAGGAAAGCGCACAAAAAAGTGAAGAGGAGGCTCTGATAGCAGCTTTTCTGACTTTTAAAGACACCTATCTTGGTACAGTTACGTTCGATAATTGTGAAGATGTTTCAGATATCACTCCCGAAACTGACATCAGCACGATGAACATTATCATAGAAGACTGCGAGGTTACCGAAACAGTTCCTTTTACTATCAACGGAGCAAGATTCGGCACGTCAAAGACTGATGTGGTAAATCTGCTGGGAGATGATTATCAGTCTGTCTATGATCAGGTTTATATTTATTCGGACAGGGAAACAGGGAATGAAATATGCAGGATCTTTTTTAACAAGGATGTACTGGTAAGCGTAAACTTTATATGTGAATAAACATGCTTATATATGCGAATGCTGAAAATATTACTCCGGCATTCGCATGTTTGCTGATTACAAAAATCATGATGAAAACTGAGGAGGAAAACTTGTTTTGCTGTATATTATGCGTCATGGAAAAACAGACTGGAATGAAAAGAACAAGCTACAGGGAAGAACAGACATCGCCCTGAATGAGGAGGGCAGAAGAACTGCTGTCGCTGTACAAAAAGAATGCGCTGATATAGGCTTTGATGTATGCTATGTATCACCGCTGATCAGGGCAAAGGAAACCGCCGAAATAGCCCTTAAGGATCTGAACGTACCTATTATTACTGATGACAGACTGTGTGAAATGTGCTTTGGCATATATGAAGGAGTAGAAAACGCTGCTGAAGAGCCGGGCTCTCCGATAGATATTTTTTTTAACAGTCCTGAAAAATACATAGCTCCCGAAAATGCCGAAAGCTTTGAGAAGCTGTTTGAAAGAACAGGAAGCTTTATAAAAGATGTAATAAACCGTGATCTTGCAGATAATAAAAAAATCCTCATAGTAGGACATGGTGCGATGAATTGCAGTATAATATGTCAGATAAAAAATATTCCTCTTAAAAATTTCTGGGATATAGGGATCCCTAATTGCAGGCTTATAAAGCTTTGCTGAAAAAACTGAATAAAACCAATAACCGTTACACAGAATACAATAAGCAAGTTGTTTTTTGTGTAACGGTTATATTTTTGTTTTCAAGGGATTTTTAATGTCAGAATATTTTTTCAGAAAAAACGGAGGAATAGTTTTATGGAAAAGATTATCGGGGGAATAAAAAGGGATTGCTATCCGATTACCCCAGCACAGCTGGTGCATATATATACTCTCAAGCTGAGTGAAACAGCCGAAATAGTAAACATCGGCACAGGACAGTATCTGAAAGCGAATGTAAACATTGCTGCTTTGAGAGAAGCTCTTAATCGAGCAGTAGAAAGATGTGAGTCCCTGCGTCTCAGACTATGGAAGGATCCCGAAACAGATGAGGTTTTTCAGTACGTAATGCCCTATGAAAACCGGTTTTTCGAATACTATGACTTTTCAGAATGGACTGAAGAAAAAGCTCACGAAGTCCTTAGCAAGTGGACAGCTCAGCCTTTTGATACATTTTCAGGTCCGCTTTCACGGATAGTTATAGTTACTCTTCCAGGTGGCTTCAACGGCTTCTATCTGAATGTTCACCATTGCTGTATGGATTCGGGATCAGTTATAGCTTTTGTCAAGGACGTAATGGAAATTTACTGCTATCTTATGCATGACTTTCCGTATCCTAAACCTATGACATCATATATAGAAGCGGTAAAGAAGGAGCTTGAATACGAAGGCAGCAAAAAACATGAAAAAGATGAGGCGTTCTGGCTTGGAAAACTAAAAAGACCTGAGCCTATGTATACTGATTTTACAGGCAAAAAAAGACTTTCTAAGCTCAGAGATATTAACAACGCTCCCCATCAGCGATGGGGAATGCTATATTCAAGCAATGGCGACGGAAATACTGTAACATATAGTCTCGATGCAGAATCAACAAAAATAATTATTGATTTTGCAGAAAAATACAATGTTCCTGTAAGTGCAGTCATACTTCATGCGATACGAACAGTTCTTTCAAAGTTTAACGATAACGAAACAGATATAACTATAAAAAACTTTATAAGCAGACGTACTACAGTGCTTCAGAAAAAATGCGGAGGCGTACTCATGCATTGCCTTCCGCTCAGAACAATAATACCTCTTGATACATCGGTAATCGATTCTATAAGGATTATTACTGAAGAACAGCAGCAGATGTTTGTCCATGCAGATTATCCTACGATGAAATACTATGTTAAGATGAGACAGCACTATGAAGCTGAGCCTAACAGCACATATGAAAGCATTGGCTTCACATATCAGCCTGCAACTATGAAAAGCATCGTCCCGTATCTTAAGGATATTGAATTCAAAAGCAGATGGTACAGCAGCGGAAAACAGGCACAGCCAATGTATATCACTGCAATGCATCGTCAGAACGACGGCGGCCTTAACTTTTACTTCGGATATCAGACTGAGTTTGCAAACGAAAAGGAAGTAGAGTTTCTGTATTATTTTATCGGAAGAGTACTGTTCCGGAGCATTGAAAACCCGGATAAGACCCTGGAAGAAATAATAAACATGACCTGATGATCAAAGGAGAAAAAAGATGTTCGAACAATTCAAAAAACTTATATGTCAGTATGTTGAAGCGGATGAAGAGGAGATTTTGCCATCTTCACGTTTTTCTGAAGAACTTGGCTTTAACTCATATGATTATATGTGCATGCTCGGTGAGGCTGAAGATGAATTTGATATAGAAATAATCGAGTCGGAGGCAACGTCTATAAAAACTGTCGGAGAAATGGTAGAATATTTTGAGGTATTGAAAAATGAAAAAAATCAAAACACTTAAGGAGCTCGTATATTATGCCGATGAAAAATACGGAGAAAAGACTTTTATCACAGAACATATCAGGGAGCAGATAAGAAGTTCGAGTTTTCACATGTTCCGTAATGACTGTGACGCTGTGGCGGCATGGCTTGAGGAAACATTCAAATCAAAAATACACGCTGCACTTATAGGAGATACATCATACAAATACCTTACAGCATGGCTCGGAATACAGTGCTGTGCAAACGTATCTGTACCGCTTGATACATCAAACAAAGCAGAACGTATTGCAGATGAGATAAACCGTTCTGACTGTGAAGTAGTTTTCCTTGACAGTAATCATACAGGGGATGTAGAAGTATTCAAGAGGCTCTGTCCGTCAGTAAAGCAGTATATAAGTATCTTTGAGAAAACTGAAAACACGCTGTTCCTTGACGACATACTTAAAAAGTATCATGGAAAAAAGCCACAGAAAACTCCTTCTGAAGACGAGCTTTCAGCAATTCTGTTTACTTCAGGTACAACAGGAAAAAGCAAAGGCGTTATGCTGAGTCACGGAAACCTCATAGACAATACTACCTGCGAGCCGGATGATTCATGTCATGGTGAAAAGAAAATGACAGTGCTTCCTGTACATCATATTTTCTGCTTCACCTGCGATATTTTATGCAGTCTATGGTTTGGAAGAACGGTCTGTGTTAACGATTCTCTCATGAGGCTTTCTAAAAACATGAAGCTTTTTCAGCCAAACACAGTTACGTTTGTTCCTATGATAGCACTTTCGCTTATAAACAAAATAGAAGCACTTTATCAGAAAACCTCTGACAGAAAAGCTGCTGCAGGTGAAGTACTTGGAAACGAGCTCTATGCTATATTTACCGGCGGAGCTTATCTGAGCCCTGATATACAGAAAAGGTATAAAAAGTTCGGAATCGATATATCACAAGGCTATGGTATGACAGAGTGCTCACCCAGAATCTGCAGCGGAAAAATGAATACTCCTTTCCCCGAATCCGTCGGCAAAATAGTTCCGGGCTGCGAGGTAAGAATTGACGATGGCGAGATCTGCGTAAAAAGCAGATCCGTCATGATGGGGTATTATAAAAATCCTGAAGAAACTGCAAAGGCGTTTACAGAAGACGGCTGGCTCAGGACAGGGGATCTCGGATACAAGAACGAAAGCGGTTATCTGTTTCTGACAGGAAGAAAGAAAAACCTTATAATTCTTTCAAACGGCGAGAACGTTTCTCCTGAAGAACTTGAAAACCAGTTTTCCGGTTCTCCCCGCATAAAAGAGATAATAGTGTATGCAAAAAATGACAGGATAACAGCTGAGATCTATCCGGACCCTGAGTATAAAGCTAACGATATCAAGTCAGATATCAGGGTAGAAGTAGACAAAGTAAACGATTCTTTTCCTCCTTCAAAACGAATAGTAAGCATAGTTTTCAGAGATAAAGAATTTGAAAAAACAGCTTCAAGAAAGATCATACGACCGTCTTTTTGAATTTTAAAGCTTCTTTTATGTGTATAAAATCTTTTTCAGGATAAAATATATGATATAACAAAATTTTTCAGAGGTGGGACTTTTATGAGCGAAAAAGAAAAGCATGTTGATGTTCTGATAATAGGCGGCGGTGCTGCAGGTCTTACTGCTGCAATATATTCAGCAAGAGCCGGACTTGATACAGTTGTCTGTGAAGCAAGCATTTCCGGTGGAAAAATAGTTTCGGTTGAAGCCATAGAAAACTATCCTGCGTTTATCAGTATAGACGGAGGGGAGCTCGCCGACAAAATGAAAGCGCAGGCACTTCACTACGGCGCCGGGATAAATGAGTTTTCAAAGGTTACGGCTATAGATATCAAGGAAGACAAAAAAACAGTTGTGACTGAAGACACAGTATACACTGCCGAGGCGATAATAATCGCAACGGGATCATCACTTATTCCTCTTGACGTAGCAAATGAAGAAAAGTTCCGCGGAAAAGGCATACACTACTGCGCAACGTGTGACGGGGCAATGTATAAAAACAAGACTGTTATTGTAACAGGGGGAGGAAACAGCGCTGTATCTGCCGCAATATATCTTTCCGGCCTTGCGTCAAAGGTTATTATGGTTCGACGCAAGGACAGTTTTCACTGTGAAGGAATACTACTTGACAGGCTAAAATCTATTAAAAATATCCAGATATTATACAATTGGAATATTGTTGATATTATGGGCGAAAATAAATTTATAGGGGCGATCCTGCAAAATCTGAAAAACAACACAAGCTCTGTTCTCAGAGCAGATGCAATTTTTTCATTTAACGGATACAGGCCTGATACAGAGCTTTTTAAAAGCTTTTTAAAACTCGACAGCGACGGATATATACTGACAGACGAAAACCTGAGCACAAGTATTCCCGGCGTTTTTGCAGCAGGGGATGTACGATCAAAAAAATGCAGACAGATCACCACAGCTGTTTCAGACGGAACGCTTGCTGCCTGCAATGCTGAAAAATCAATAAACGAAAGAATAGTTATATAAGGAGTTTTTATGATAAAGATCTATTCATCGGAAAGATGCCGATACTGCCGTGAACTTAAAGGATATCTTGATAAGCTGAGCATTCCTTATCAGGTTCTTGATGTAGGAAAAAACGAAAAATACGCCAAGGAGCTTTTTGACATATCAGGACAGACAGGTATTCCCGTTTCTGTTATAGGAGACGAAGTAATTGTCGGTTTTGACAGATCACGTATCGATAACGCTCTTACACGCCTCTGATAAATCAGAATCAAAAAGCAGTTTTTCTTTATCATAAGTATTGTAAATATTATAAAAACCATGTTATAATATCCTTATCAAAGAAGACAGGAGTGTTTACAATATGAGCTATGCTTTGTTTTATGTTGAGGAAAACGAAAAAGAAGCAGACGTAGTAGAGGTAAAGAAGGAACTGTTTGAAGATTTTGTTTCAGCAGTTGAACGTTATACATTATTATGCGGATGTGGTCTGTGCAGTGTTGTCCTTGCAAACACAGACACTGATGTTATAGTTCGTCAGTTTTTTAAGGATGACGGCGGAAACCATATTATCATTCATTAAAAAAACGCTGTACAGAGCTTTTTAAGAGCTGTACAGCGTTTTTTATAATGTTTTTACTTTTCGTAGCTTATGTGAAGCATTTCGTGTGCTTTGTCCTTGATAATGTCGTTATATATAGCTGCGATAACCGGATTATCGTCAGCTTTTCTTATGCTGGACTGCTTATCAGAGGAGTACAGACCCTTGCCTCTGCGTTTGCGTTTCTCAACGTATGAAAACGGCTGTCCTGCTCCGTATACACATCCTCCCGGACATGCCATAACTTCGATAAAGTCAAATTTTTCACCGTTGTGCATTCTCTCAATAACCTTTTCGGCATTTCCGAGTCCGCTTACAACAGCAATATGAAGCTTTCTGTCTCCAAGCTCAACATCAAACTCTTTTATACCCTTCTCTCCGCGCTGGCCGATATTTGCGATTGATGTAAGCTCGTTGTTTGTATGAGTTTTTATAAGTCTGCGGAGAACCGCTTCTGTTACACCGCCTGTAACACCGAATATAACGCCGGCGCCTGAAACAGAACCAAACGGCATGTTCACAGCCTCAGGTTCTATATCATTGAATACAATACCCGAAACGCTTATCATTTTTATGAGCTCCTGAGTAGTGATAACTGCGTCTACATACGGCCATCCGTCTTTTTGAATTCGTCTCTTGCAGCTTCGTATTTTTTTGCAGTACATGGCATAACAGCTACATGAAAATGCATACCTGCATGCTCATCGTTATGCTTTAACACAGAAGCGAACATCTGCATAGGGGAGCGGCAGGTAGATATGTTTTTAAGAAGCTCAGGGTGTTTTTTCTCACAGTACTGGATCCATCCAGGACAGCAGGAAGTTATGAGCGGCATATCGCTTCCGCTTTCTATTCTTTCAAGAAGCTCGTTTGATTCTTCTACGATAGTCAGATCAGCACCTATAGAAGTATCATACACCTCATCAAATCCCATACGGCGGAGTGCAGCAACTATTTTGCCCATGCAGTCATCGCCTTCGTGTATTCCAAGCTCTCTGCCTATTGCTACTCTTACAGCAGGAGCTATCTGAACAGATGTTCTTATATCGGGATTATCAAGTGCTTTCCAAACGATATCTGTATCATTTTTCACAACTATCGCACCTGTAGGGCAGGAAGCGGCACATTGTCCGCAGCCTACACACGGAGATTCGGCAATCGGCTTGCCGAATGCGGTACTTATGGTCATTTTTGAGCCGCGGTAAGCAAAATCTATAGCGCCTACGTTTTGTATTTCATTGCATACACGTACACAGTCACCGCAGAGAATGCATTTTCCTGCATCTCTTGATATACAGAGCGATGATGTATCTTCATGTTTGGTAGATATAGCGCTGTTCGGGAAACGAACGCCCTCTATATTATAACGCATTGCAAGAACCTGAAGCTTGCAGCTGGTGTTATAATCACATGTTGTACAGTCACGGCAGTGATTTGCAAGAATAAGCTCAAGAATGTTCTTGCGGTATTTACGTAAACGTTCAGTGTTTGTTTTTATTACCATTCCTGCACGCGGCGGGGTAGAACAGGCAGCGTCAAGACCGCCTCTTTCGTTTTCTACCATACACATACGGCAGGCACCGTAAATAGAAAGCTCCGAGTGATAGCAGAACGTAGGGAGCTTTGTTCCGTTTTTGCGGAGTACTTCAAGAATGTTTCTTTCTCCGTTTATTTCTACCTGAATTCCGTCAACTGTCATAAATTGTTTTTCAGCCATTACGATCAGCCCTCCTTTATAGCGTGGAACGGACAAGCTGTTATACAGCTTCCGCATCGGATACATTTTGAAAGATCAATCGTAAAAGGTTCTTTGATCTTGCCGCTGATAGCGTCAACAGGACACTGTCTTGAGCATTTTGAACAACCTTTGCAAAGTGCAGGATCGATTTCAATTCTTTTAAGCTTCTGACAAACTCCGACAGGACATCTCTTTTCCTTTATGTGAGCCTCGTATTCTTCACGGAAGTTTCTGATAGTGCTTATTACAGGTGATGGTGCTGATTTTCCGAGGCCGCACAGTGCAGTGTTTGATATAGTATCTGCAAGCTCGAGAAGAAGTTCTATATCTCCGTCACGGCCTTCACCGGCAACTATTCGCTCGAGTATTTCGAGCATACGCTTCGTACCTTCACGGCATGGAACGCATTTTCCGCAGGATTCGTTCTGAGTGAAGTTCATGAAAAATCTTGCAACCTCTACCATACAGGTATCTGAATCCATAACTACAAGACCGCCTGAGCCTATCATAGCGTCAACTTTTTTAAGTGTATCAAAATCAAGAGGCATATCAAGATGTTCTTTTGTAAGACAGGCACCTGATGGTCCGCCTATCTGAACAGCCTTGAACTCTCCGTTATCTCTTATTCCGCCGCCTATGTCAAATATTATGTGGCGAAGCGTTGTGCCCATGGAAACCTCTATAAGACCGGTGTTGTTTATATTTCCGGTAAGAGCAAACGCCTTTGTTCCCGGACTGGACTCTGTGCCATATGTAAGATACTTGTCCGCACCGCTGTTTATGATAAGAGGTACGTTTGCATAGGTTTCTACGTTGTTAAGAACAGTAGGCTTATCAAAAAGTCCGTGTTCTACAGTTCTTGGAGGCTTGACTCTCGGAAAACCTCTTTTTCCCTCTATAGAAGATGTAAGAGCGCTTCCTTCTCCGCACACGAAAGCTCCGGCTCCGCGTGTTATATGCATATGGAAAGAAAAATCTGTACCAAGGATATTGTCTCCGAGCAGTCCGGCTTCTTCTGCCTGAGAAATTGCGTTTCTGAGACGTTCAACTGCAAGAGGATACTCTGCACGAACATATATGTATCCTTCATCAGCACCGCATGAAACAGCGGCAATCATCATACCCTCAAGCATACGATGCGGATCGCCTTCCATAATACTTCTGTCCATAAAAGCACCCGGATCGCCCTCGTCACCATTACAAACTACATATTTTTTTCCTTCAGGCTGTCGTTTTACCTGAGCCCACTTTCGTCCGGCAGGGAAGCCGCCGCCGCCTCTTCCTCTGAGTCCCGACTTTGTGATTTCGTCGATTATCTCGTCGCTTGTCATATCAAACAGAGCTTTTTCAAAAGCACTGTATCCGCCGGTAGCTATGTATTCTTTTATGCAGTCTGCGTCAATTTTTCCGCAGTGTTCAAGAACCATACGGTTCTGCTGTTTATAAAAAGGAATCTCGTCCTGCTGCTTATAGATACAGCCATCCTTACAGTATGCAAGTCGTTCTATATATTCGCCGTTTTTTATTGTTTTTTCTACTATTTCTTCACAGTCATCAACGCTTACCTTTGTGTAGAGCCAGCCCTGAGGGTCTATTCTGAGAAGCGGTCCCATTTCACAGAAGCCATGACATCCGCTCTTTTTAAGCCCTACAGATTCATCATGAGGATCTACTTCAAGGTCTACAGTAACGTTTATGTTCTGCGAAGTCATGATCTGCTTTATTTTGTCATATACCTTGAGAGAACCGCCGGCAACACATCCTGTACCTGCACATATTATAACACGCTGCACCTGTGAATGATATGCCTGAACTGCGGCTTCACGATACTTTTTCAGTTCTTCTCTTGATTTAAGCATTTTCGGATTCCTCCCTCAGTTTTTTCAGAAGCTCTGAGGCTTTGTCAGGTGTCATTGCGGGATTTACATGGTCGTTTACTGTTATGACCGGAGCAAGACCGCATGCTCCGAGACATGATACGGTTTCTACAGTAAACATAAGGTCATCTGTAGTCTTCTTGTCTTCCGAAAGCTTAAGCTCTGAGCGGAGACGTTCAAGAATAGGTACAGAACGACGCACATGACAAGCTGTTCCGTCACATACCTTGATAACATACTTTCCCTTAGGCTCGAGTGAAAAGTTTTCATAAAAAGTAGCTACACTGTATATTTTTGCTTCGCTTACACCAGTTTTTTCAGATATATAAGGGAACACTTCCTCAGGAAGATAATGATAATGCTCCTGGACTTCCTGAAGTATTGCTATTATCGCACGTTCCTGATAATCGTGTGCGCAAAGAATACTGTCAACAACAGAATAATCAAATGACGGGTTCATTTTTTTACTGACTCCTTTCATCAGTTAGTTAAAGAATTTTTTTAAAAAATTTTTTCTCACGGCATCTGTTCAGGTATAACAGCTTTGTCATTTTTCAAGAAAAAATATTTATACAAACATATTAATTGTACCATATATCGGACTCATCTGTCAACTTGAATTTTGTAAAAATGCACATAAAACGTTTCATAAAAAGCCGAATAATAACAAAATCGTTAACTATATTCTTAGCATCTCAATATATACAAAAATACTTATCCGATAATTCTGTAAATGTTACTATTCATGGGCTAGCCGGTGAATGATAACAATTGAAAAATAACTGTCTTATTTTATCGACAAAATATATTTACAAATATCATATAAAAATGATATAATATAAATCAACAAAAATCCACACTTCAAAGAAAGGAAAACTCCATGTCTGATAAAAACATTATCACATTATACCACGGCTCAAAATCCGGTATAAAAGATGATATTGCTCCTTTAAGCCGTGAAAAATGTGACTTTGGAAAAGGTTTTTATATGGGCACAGAGAAAACACAGCCTCTGACCCTAATTTGCAACTATCAAACTGCAAAAATCTATACACTTGAATTTGATATGACAGATTTAAATGTACTTAATATCGGCGTTGATATTAACTGGGCACTCCTTGTTGCGTATAATCGTGGAAAAATGGAGTCTGCTCGCAGCACTTCACTTTATAACCGTATATCAAAAATGGCTGACGGATATGATGTTATAGCAGGGTTTATTGCAAACGACAGAATGTTTGTTGTTCTTGACAGATTTTTTAACGGTGAAATAACAGATACTGCTTTGATAAACAGCCTATCCGCTCTGAAACTTGGAAAACAATATGTTGCTATTACCAAAAAAGCCTGCCAAAAGATTAAGATCATCTCTGAATCTACTCTTTCCGTGCATGATAAAGAAATACTGAAAGCCCAAAGCGAACATAACCGTCAAGACGGAATTGCACTTGCAGAAGAAATGTGCAGAAAATATCGCCGTGACGGAAAATATTTCGATGAAATTCTAAAGGATGGTGGATAACATGGCAAATCTTAATTTACAGCAAAGACAGCTATGCGACATTCAGGGACGATTATTTGAACTGGCTTTAAAACAAAATGTATCATGTCCTGAATTTATCGAATCATTTATGAACAGCAGAGCAGCCGCTTGCCTTGATGATATCTATGACCGTCTGCAATGGGCAGGTGAAGAATATATACTTGAAGAACTTGAGGATGAACTGGGTGGTTTAAAAAAAGACGGTACAGTTTTTTCTCGTGAAGTTATGTACTGGACAGGCTATGTGTACCGATACTGGCACTATTATACCGGAGAATCAAGTAAGGAAATTTACAATACAGCAGATGCCGGACTCATGAACGATTGCTGGCTTGGTTTCCATACACTTGATGTGGAAATGGCAATAGACAGACTGAAAGATACTCCTGAGATATAAAAATTTCAAACGCAAATTTCACTTCACATAAGATTTATGATCCCGATAACGCCGAGCATTGATAACCCCATGCTCGGCATTATAATACCCGGAAGGTCACAAAACCACTGCGGTTTTATTTTCCTTAAAGTGATCCCAACAATCATAAACGAAATTGAATTAAGTAACGCAAACCACCACGGAACATCAAGACAACCCGTAAAAATCGCTATAGCCGTTGTAACACAAGGTGTCATCAAAAGCAGATATCCGAAAACAAAGGGAAATATCACTGCCTTGTAAAATGTTTTCAGCATACTGTCCACAAGTTCGGGGTGACCTGATTCTATAAGTCTTTTATAAATGAGTGGCTGAACGCAAAGTGATGTGTGGATTATAACACCTCCCACAGTACCCGCACAGCCGGTTATTGCCGTAAAATATCCAAGTACGGCATTTGTTCGGGTTATCTGCATTCCAAGAGAATATATACCCATCATAACTAAAATATCTCCGAAAAAAGCACATATTATCGACGCTACAAATCTCCAGTCGGACATCTTTATCCAGTTTGTATCAACATTTCCTCCGGGTCCGGTTTTCTGATTTCCCTTACCTTTGAGATCAAAAAGAATATCCCCTGCAGCACAAAGCAATCCGCCAACCATACCTAAAACCGAAAAAGTCATCAACATATCAAATTCCCCCTTATAACTATTTTTTATAAAAGCAATTAAATCAGTTAGCATACCCTAACTTGATTTCAGTTTACAACATTAATATGATTTTGTCAATATACAAAGCAAATCAATATTTCTTATTTTATTTTTTGTTACTACTCACGGTTTAGCCAGTCGTGTGTATAAGACTGGCTAAACCGTGAGTAGTAACACTGATATATATATAAATGTAAATGCCCCTTAACAAAGTGCTTGCGAATACTACTGATAAAATGATATAATTTTACTATCAGCCGTTTACAGCACAACAAAAGCTGACAAAAACAATATAGGGGGAGATTTTCTATGTGTTTAAAAAAAATTATATCTTCTGTGTGTGCAGCGTCACTGATCATGGCAGGTCCGGTTTTGTATACAGATGCGGAGCAAAGCAATATGCTGCCAAAGGGCTGTATTGCATGGCACTCGTATTCGGATTATTTTGCGCTTGACAGCTCACTGAGAGTAAAAACGCCCTCAGGAACAGTAAAAGAAATAAAAGGGGATTTTGTAAATCAGATGAACGCTGACTTCGGTAACGCTCCTTATGATATTGTTTTTATGGCAATAGATAAAAAAGAAGATGAGTGGGACCTGTACAGATATAATCTGATAACAGGAAAATACTGCAATCTGACTGAAAAAAGCGGTTTCAGAAACGAAGATCCTAAGTTTTCAAACGACTATAAAAAAATAGTTTTCAAAAGGGGATACAGAGATCCGATAACAGATGAGTTTATCTATGATCTGTACGAAACAGATCTTCTGTCCGGAGAAGCTTCAAGGCTTACTGATACACCTGTGGAAGAAGCAATGCCTTTTTACAGCACTGATGACAGCATGGTATACTATGCAGCCGTTTCAGACGGTATGTCGAACATATGCTGTTTCAATAAAAAAAGTGGAAAAGCAACCGATATATTCAGAGAAGAAAATGTATTTTCTTATTATCCTATAGTTCACAATGATATACTGTATTTTACAAAATGGTTTTCGCCTCAGAACAAGAATGACTGTATTGTAAAGCTTATAAACGTAAAAGCAGAGCTTATATCTCATCAGAATCCGACATATAACTATTCTGATGTTTGTCCGTTATCCGATAATAAAATGATAATAAGCTCAACCGAAAACGGATCATATGATCTTTTTTATTTTGATGAAACAACAAAGTATTCTCTCAGTGATCTCAATACTGAAAAAAATGAACTCGGAGCAGCGTATTATTCTGAATCGGATTACAAGGATTTTTTGAACAAAATGGAAAAATGCTTTTTCGGATACTCAGAAAAAGAAAAGTATTATGATGTAAATGAAGACGGAAAAATCAACATATTGGATTATTGTTTTATTAAAGCGTTTTGACTTTCCAGATATGTTGACATTTTTAAAGCATAGATGTATACTAAAAAAGATCTGTTTTTTTCAATGCCTGCTATATTTTTAAGGGCGCACCGGTCAACTGCGGTGCGTAGCTTTGATTTATTCAGGAGATACAATAAAAAACAACTTGATCGTCAGCGTATTCCGCCGACTTATGATTGAAAGGAAAGAAGAAAAAATGTGCAAAAAAATATTTTCATTTCTTATGTGTACCGCTCTGGCGTCAGGACTTGTGTCATGTACTGAACAGGGAAGCCCCGAACAGTCTGACGAAAGAATATCGGTTGTAACAACGATATTTCCACAATATGATTTTGTAAGACAGATTGCCGGAGATAACGTTTCACTTACCATGCTCCTGAAGCCGGGATCGGAAAGTCATACATACGAACCTACTCCCCAGGATATTGTAAAAATACAAGAATGTGATCTTTTCATATATAACGGCGGAGAAGGCGATATGTGGGTGGATACGATACTTGAATCCGTAAAGAAACCGGTGAACACAATAAAGCTTATGGAATGTGTTGATACTGTCGAGGAAGAAATAATCGAAGGCATGCAGCACGAACACGAGGAGCATGAAGAGCACGAAGAACATGAAAAAAACGATCTCGACGAACATGTATGGACTTCTCCGAAAAACGCCTTGGAGATAGTTTCCGTTATTTCGGAACAGCTTTGTCTGATCGATACAAAAAACGCAGAGCTTTATAAAAAGAATACTGAAGCCTATATAGGAGAGCTCTCGCAGCTTGACAAAAGATTTGAAGAGATTGTCGAAAAAAGCGATACTGACACTATGATTTTCGGTGACAGATTTCCTATGAGATATTTTGCAGATGCATATGCTCTGGATTATTATGCAGCTTTTCCGGGATGCAGCTCTGATTCTGAGCCAAGTGCTTCAACCTTAGCGTTTCTCATAGATAAAGTAAAGTCAGAGAACATACCGGTCGTTTTCACAATAGAGTTTTCCAACGGAAAAATTGCAGAAACTATATCCGAGGCAACAGATGCACAGATACTTGAGTTTCATTCCTGCCACAACGTAACATCAGATGAAATGAAAAATTCAGAAACATATATCAGTCTTATGAACAAAAATGCTGATAATCTCGAAAAAGCATTATGTACTATAGACTAATGTATTGACAAACGATAAAAAAAGGGTTAAAATTACTCTGTAAGTATTTTTACGCAGATATAGTAAACAATAATATATTTGTCGTTTACTATCAGCCTTGCACGGATGTACAAGGCTATAAAAAAAACAAAAAAATATCAGAAAGGAATAACAGAATAATGAACCAGAAAGTACTGAAAACTGCTGCTTTTTTATGTGCGGTAAGTTTTCTGATAACAGGATGCAACAAAAAAACTTCTTCAGATGAAGGGCTTCCTAAGATCAACGTTACTGAGTTTAAAACAGAAGATCTCAGTAAAACACTTAAAACCGAGGGTATAGTAGAGAGTACAGAAAAGGACTCATCTATAACAACAGAACTGACTACCTACAAGGTAAAAAAAATCAACTTCAAATTAGGTGATACTGTAAAACCTGGCGACGTGGTATGTGAACTTGATTCAACAGAGATTGAAAACGAAATAGCTGAACTCGAAAAAGCAATACAGAATTCAGATACATTGTATGACTATCGATATCAGCAGCTTCTCAATGAGCTTGAAAGCACCAGAAAAACAACAAATCTCCAGATAGAAGAAATTTCCGAAAATATACGTAAAACAAATGACGAATACAACAATCAGAAGTCATCCTATGACAGCAATCAATCAGACTATAACCGTTTCCGTGAAGAAGCAAACAGTATCAAGGCAAACGCTGAAGCAGCAGAGGATCCTGAACAGGCTGCAGCATTAATGGCTCAGTACCAGGAAAAAATGGCTCAGGTTGCTGCCGCTATGAGTGGATACGAGACAGCAAATGCACAGATGAAAGCACTTGAAGAAAGCAAGTCTATGCTTGAGAAAAACCTCGAATCAGCAAGAATAGCCGCACAGAGCCAGATAGAAGCAGTGCAGTACAAAATAGACACATACTCTCTTACAGAGGGCTCATCCTCCGAAAACACCAAACGTCTTGAAGAACTCAGAGAAAATCTCGAAAACACAAAAATAAAAGCTACCAAAGAGGGCGTAATCTCCATGGTGGCCGCTGAAGAAGGTAAACCGTGCCGTGATGGCGTTATAATGTCACTTCAGAGCAATACAGATATGTGTATTCATGTTTCTATCTCAGAAGAGGATCTGTTGTCCGTTGACGAAGGAATGAAGGCTGTAATTACGATTCCTGCAACAAAGGATCAGGAATATGAAGGTATGGTTGACAGAGTAGTCGAAATAAAATCCCCGAACGGATTTGACGGATATATAAGTATAGAGGATACAAAAAATTTCCGTATAGGTATGACCGCTTCCGTTCAGATCAAGATTATTGACGCAGATGACGCACTCTCAGTAAACAGCAAGGCTGTTTTCCAGGATGAGGAAGATGAAACAAAATCATATGTATACGAAGCAGAAAAGCAGGATGATGATTCTTACAAGCTCAGAAAAGTAGAAGTTAAAAAGGGTATAGAAAAAGATGATATTATCGCCATTACAGGTGACGGACTTGAAGAAGGAGACTATATTGTCCTCACACCCGCAAAATGCTCCGAAAATGATATAGTGGATATCAGAATAGGAAGGTGATACGGGTGGATCAGAAAAAAAACGCAGTTGTAGATCTTAAAGGGATAATAAAACGTTTTTATGTAGGTATGCCAAATGAGCTCCAGATACTAAACGGTATTGATATCACAGTACATGAGGGCGAATTTGTTGCCATAGTAGGTGAGTCCGGTTCCGGAAAAAGTACACTTATGAATATAATCGGTGCACTTGACAGACCAACTGAGGGAACATATTTTTTCAACGGAGAAGATATAAGCAAGTTGTCTGACAAAAAATTAAGCAATATCCGTAACAAACAGATAGGCTTTGTTTTTCAGAACTTTAATCTCATACCTCGTACCTCTGCACTCAAGAATGTAGAGCTTCCGATGATGTATGCCGGAACAGGACGCAAGGAAAGACTAAATCGTGCAAAGGACCTTCTTGAAACAGTAGGAATGGCTGATCGTTATGATCACAATCCTAACGAGCTGTCAGGCGGACAGAAGCAGCGTGTAGCTATAGCAAGAGCAATGGCAAACGATCCCTCTCTTATTCTTGCCGATGAACCTACCGGTGCGCTTGATACAAAAACAGGACGAATCGTAATGGATATTTTTCACCAGCTTCATCAGTCCGGAAAAACAATTATCCTCATTACACATAGTCCGGAGCTTGCAAAAGAAACCGAACGAATAATAACAATATCGGATGGCTGTATCGTTTCTGATACCGGAGGTGATAAAAATGCTGCTGACTGAAAACATACGTCAGGCGTTTAATTCACTTCTGTTAAATAAAAAACGTACCTTTCTGACAATGATAGGTATCATAATAGGACTCAGCTCAGTACTGCTCATAGTTTCTCTCGGAGACATGATAAGTTCCCTGACAGAAGATTTTCTGATACAGAATCTCTTCAACGGCAATCAGGTACTTGCTGTATCCGGTATGGGAGAAGACGAACCGATCGATAACTTTAAAGATTATGCAGTCAGTCTTGATGATGTCTATGATTTTATAGACAACCAGAACGTGGGCATAATTGATATAAGCAGTGACTATTTCGGAATAGCTACTGAATCAGGTAATCTCAAAATAGACAAGGAGCATTTTTCCGCTGCGCAGCTCAAAGGTGTTTCTTCAGCACACGAAATAACACAGAAGCTTCGTATTCTCAAAGGCAGGTTTATTACAAAACAGGATAACCACGAAGCTAAGCCGGTCGCAGTTATTTCAGACATTGCAGCCGTAAACTGTTTTGGTTCTGTAGAAGACTGCATCGGAAAAACTATTGATTTCAGCGGTACAGTCGAAACCTTCAGCGAAAAGGGGGCTTCTGTAAAACAAACTAATCATGAGCTTGTAATAGTAGGCGTTTATCAGTACGTGAGCAGCGGAATAAGTATTACGGGAAGTGCCGACAAAAGAAATCAGTCAACAGATGTACTTGTACCGTTTTCATATATGGATGATGATATAAAGGATTCAAGCTTCAATGTCATCTCCTTTATTGTCAAAAACAGAGAATCTATGCCTGCAGCTGAAGCAGCTGTAAGAAGATTTTTAGAGGAAAAATTCGCCTCTGATCCTAATTACGAGTACGATATTCTGAACACAGATGAATCGTTAAAACCGGTAAAATCAATTATTTCAATAATAACAGGGGCTTTTGTTATTATCGCAGCCGTATCTCTGCTTGTAGGAGGTATAGGCCTGATGAATACAATGCTTGTAAGTGTTACAGAAAGAACAAAGGAAATAGGCATAAAAAAAGCTCTCGGTGCAAAGAAAAGCTCCATAAGACTGCAGTTTCTCATTGAATCAGCTGTTTTATGCATTGTTGCATGTTCTGTAGGTGTTTTTTTCGGAATGCTTTTCGGAATGATCATTGAGTCAAATATGGATAATCTTATTGGTCTGATAAAAAATGAATCACTAAAATACTTCCTTCAGAATACACCAATACACGTTACACCATCTTTGAATGCTATAATTGTTTCAACACTGTTTTCACTTGGAGTAGGAATAATTTTCGGTTATTATCCTGCAAACAAAGGCGCAAAGATGCAGCCTGTAGATGCGTTGAGATATGAATAGAACGTGAAAGGAACAACTTGAAAATGAAAACAAAAACAAACACACAAAAGAAACCGACTTCAAGAAGGCGGAAAAAGACTATACGCAACATTGTGGTATTGTCTTTGACAGCGGCTTTTCTCGGTTGGTTTGCTTCTTTGAAGCTCGAACTCAGTTCAACTCCTGATGCCTTCGATTATGTAATTCCTTTTGAAGAGCGTAAGCTTTCAGATTATAAGCATGCATCCGGAATAGTGATCATGAGCGATATCGAAGCGGTTTCAACTGAGGTAACTCAGAAAATAAAAAAAGTAAACTTCAGAGTAGGAGATATCGTTAAAAAAGGCGATGTTCTTTGCGAATTCGAATCTGAAGCACTCAATGAACAGATCGAACGAATGGAATCCCTGGTTGCAGAACAGAACAAAGCTGAAAATCTTGAAAACGCCAACTCTTCAAGCTATGCAGAATACATAAGAAGAACAAATCAGATCAATGTTGAAAAAGCTCAGATGGCTCTTCAGAAAGCACGTCAGGAATACGATGATACATACGCAAAGTATTCAGATTACTTTGACAAATGCTACAGCACATCTGATCCTGCTGAAGCTGATATGTACTTTCAGATGTTCAATTCATACCATGCACAGCTTGAACCAATAAACGACAAGATAAGAGCCGCACAGCGTGCATATAACGTAGCTCTTGAGGAATCAAGAAGTGCTGCAGCAGAGCTTGAAAGCAGTGAATATGAAAAGTCTCTTTCTGATACAGGAAAAAGCGAATACGAAAAGCATCTTGAAAAATTATACAAGGAAAGAGATAATCTTATCGTGGTTGCTCCAAAAGACGGCATAGTTGCAGAATCATATGCCACAGAAGGCGCGTATGCTTTTGATAACTGCCTTTTCCGTATAGGAAACACAGGAAACTATAAGGTAGAGGTTTTTGTCAACAGTAAAGATATTCTTGATATAACAGAAGGCATGGAAGCATCGTTCAGAACTGTTCTAACGGGAACAGACGAAATAAATGCAAAGGTAACAAAAATCTCCGATGTATTCAACAAAGATAAAGATGGATACGGTGTTGAGCTTGAGGTAACTGATCAGGAGCACATGGATATGCTTCGTCATAACGTAGGTGCATCTTCAAAAATATATCTTGTAAACAAAGGCAGCCTTCCGGCTGTTCAGTATGACGCTGTTTTTGAAGACGAAGACGGAAAATGTTATGTTTACAAGGCAGTAAAGAACAATGAAAAATATATAGCTAAAAAGATATCCGTTGAAAAAGGTTATGAAGCTGACTTTTATGTAGAAATAACCTCTTCAGAGCTTGAACCGGGCGATCTTATCGTCGGAAACGCTGAGGCTCATAAGGACGGAGATGTTCTGAAGATAAAAGGAGTGTCGGAGTAATATGAATATAGTTGAACATATTATTTCGGCAGTACGTTGTCTATCTGCCAGTAAAATGAGAACCTTTCTCACTACACTCGGAATCATTGTCGGAATAAGTTCCGTTATCCTCATAAATACTATAGGCGGAACAATTGCCAAGTCAATTGAATCTACCTTATCAGGAATGATCAAGGGCAATATGATGGTTCTGGCTGTTATAACAAACAATGAGGATGGTATGTACCTTGACATGGAATACACCTTTCCGGAAAATGTAATTCAAGGATATAACGAGCTTGTTGAAGGAAAAGCTGATCATATGGTTGACAGTCAGATTATGACAGGTTATATCGAAGGAGAAAACGGAAACAAAGCCCTGATACAACTTGATGCAATAACATCTGTCGCTCTGACGACCGGAGGATATACACTGGAGGCCGGCAGAGAGCTTACAAAAGATGATGACAAAAAAGGCACGTCTTCAATAATGCTTGATAAGAAAGCAGCTGACAAGATCTTCGGGAAGGAAGATCCGATAGGTAAGACGGTACATATGGAAAATTCTTCACTTACCTTTACAGTTGCCGGTGTATATTCGTCGCCTGTTGATTCGTCTGCATTTATGCTTGAATCAGGAGCAGAAGAAACCACCTATGCATACATACCAAGCAGCTTTATTAAAAAGCATTCAGACTCTTCATTTGATGAGTTTATGGTTACATATCTTGTAAACAACGATGTGGATATAGACGAACTCAAGAAAATAACTAACGAATACTTCAGCGAGTTTATTGACGAGAGTGAAGGAAATAGTCTGTATATAGAGTTTTTGTCAGATGACCTCAAAATGATAGACAGTGTTATAGATGTAATCACAACTGTTATCGCTGCTATCGCTGCAGTTTCTCTTCTCGTTGGCGGTATAGGCGTTATGAACATCATGCTCGTAAGCGTAACCGAAAGAACAATGGAAATAGGCGTAAGAAAAGCTATGGGTGCAGATAACAAATCGATCCGCATTCAGTTCATCACAGAATCAATAATTATATCTCTTCTTGGTTCTGTACTCGGTATTGTTGCCGGACTTGTAAACGCAAAGCTTCTGGCAATTGTTGTTGTAAAAATGGCAGAATCGTCAGGAATTCCTGTCAGCGTTGACCTGGCTGTTCCTATAAGTGCTGTCGTTCTGTCTGTTGTATTTTCTTTTGTTGTCGGACTTGTGTTTGGTGTTTATCCGGCTGACAAAGCAGCAAAAATGCAGGTCGTAGACGCACTCAGATACGAATAATACTTTTTATTCACTAACTATAAAAATAACGGTATTGAGATTTTTACTTTATCTCCATACCGTTATTTTTTTAAGAAAACATTGACAATCTTATTTTGAAATGATATAATGAATATATGAACAGATATTCATATATTCATTATATAGAAATGAGGTTATATTATGGAAAAAGCTACTTTAAAAATTTTTAATATCCAAAATCTTGACTGTGCCCATTGTGCATCAAAAATAGAAAAAGCAATAGGTGAGTTGGAAGAAGTCGAAGAAGCTGTCATTGTTTTTACAAGCAAAAAGTTTCGTATAAAAGCTTATCACAGTGATGTTCTTTTTGAAAAGATCGTAAAAAAATGCAATGACATAGAACCCGGCGTTGTTCTTACTGAAGAGAACAATCATATAGAAAAGGATAATGACGCTCATCATGAAACACACTGCTGCGGATGTCACGGACATGAACACAATCACACAGATACTGATATCCATCACAAGCATGATCATAAAAACAAAGAAAAAAGAGATGGCCTAAAGAGCATTGCTCTCGGTGCTTTATTGTTTATAACAGCTTTTTTTATAAACAGATTTACATATGCCGGAGTCGTTTCAGCGCTTATCTATATCATAGCATATATCATTTTGGGCGGAAGGATCGTACTGGATGCTGTAAACAGTATCTTTCATAAAAAAATCTTCAACGAAAAGTTTCTGATGTCACTTGCTACTATATCAGCGTTTATGATAGGGGATTTTGCTGAAGCTGTAGCTGTAATGCTTTTTTTCAGAGTAGGAGATTTTTTTGAAAAAAGGGCAGTGGAAACCAGCAGAAACAAAGTCATGTCAGCTGTAGATATGCGGCCTGAGACCGTAAATGTAATGTACAATGACCAAACAGTTCCCACACCTGCCGAAAAAGTAAAAAAAGGTCAGACTATCATTGTAAGAGCAGGCGACAGAATACCTCTTGACAGTATAGTTGCTGAGGGAAACAGCAGTATTGATACTTCATCAGTAACAGGAGAACATATTCCGGTAGATGTAGGGGAAGGGGACAGTGTTTTATCAGGATGCGTAAACCTTAATGGCGTTCTGAAGCTTACTGTCACAAACGAGCTTTCAGAATCCATGGTATCAAAAATAATAAACAGTGTAGAGAACGCAGCTGCAGGCAAACCAAAAATAGATCGTTTTGTAACACGGTTTGCAGGCGTATATACTCCGATTGTTGTTCTCTTAGCTCTTATAACAGCTATAGTTCCTTCTCTCATAACACATGACTGGCACAAATGGATATACACAGCAGTAACTTTTCTTGTAATAAGCTGTCCATGCGCAATAGTACTCAGTGTTCCTCTTACATTCTTTGCAGGAATAGGAGCTTCCTCTGCAAGAGGAATACTTTTCAAAAGCGGTTTGTCTATCGAGGCTCTTACCGGTGTGAAAGCTCTCGTCGCTGACAAAACAGGCACTATAACAAACGGTGCTTTTTCTGTAAGTGATATAACAGTATATAATAACACAGAAGAAAATGAGCTTATAGCCCTTTGTGCTTCCTGCGAAGCCTTTTCAAACCATCCTGTTTCAAAGTGCATAGTAGAAAAAGCAAAAACACTTGGCATAGATACCATAGAGCCTGACAGCATAAAAGAATACGCAGGAATGGGAATAGAAGCATATATTTCCGGTAAAAAGATTCTCTGCGGAAACGAAAAACTTATGCTTAAAGAAAAAACAGACCTATCAGGATATGTGCCGGCGTCTGACGGAACAGATATTCTTTGTGCCTTAAACGGCAAACTAATAGGCTGCTTCCGAATAACAGATACACTAAAGCCTGACAGTATCGAGGCAATATCGGCTCTTCGCTCATCCGGAATCTGCACAATAATGCTCACAGGCGACTCCGAAGGAAGTGCAGCCGCCACAGCCGGAAAGGCAGGCATCGACAGATTTTTTGCAAAGCTTCTCCCGGAGGATAAGCTCACAAAGCTAAGAGAACTGCGCAAAGAATATGGTTCAGTTATGTTTGTGGGCGACGGCGTAAACGACGCTCCGGTACTTGCAGGAGCTGATGTAAGTGCTGCCATGGGAAGCGGCGCAGATGCCGCAATAGAAGCTGCAGATATAGTAATAATGAATTCTGACATGAGTTCAGTTTCAAAAGCATTTGCCATAGCCAGAGATACAAACAGAACCGCAAAGCAGAATATAGTCTTTGCACTTTTATTCAAGGCCGCTGTAATGATTTTAGGACTCGCAGGATTTGCAAATATGTGGTTCGCGGTCTTTGCAGACACAGGAGTTTCTGTTTTGTGCGTTCTTAACTCGATAAGGATTCTTGGTAAGAGGTATTAGGGAGAAAATATAATCTATGCGGTATTTTTCATAAGGTTTTCATACTTTTATTTGCAAAACCAATTGCCGTCTCTGTAAAAATATGATATAATTGAACTATAAATAATATCTGAAAATCTTCTACGGAGAAACATAAATGGCGATTATAATAACAAGTATCAACGCATCTGTATCTGAAGCACCTGCTTCTGTAATAAAAAAAGCATTAAAAAAAGCAGGAATCAAAGAAACAGATACTGTGAAAACAGAAATATACAAAACCTCACTTGATGCAAGAAAACAATCTGACATTCACTTCGTTCATTCTGTCTATGCAGAGCTTGGAAGCACTGAAGCTGAGAAAAAAATATGCAAGACACAGACAGGATGCCAGTATATTGACTGTGAAATAAAAAAGCCTGTTATTTCAAAAAACGAATATAAAGGAAGAATATCCATAGCCGGACTTGGACCTGCAGGGCTTTTCTGTGCGCTGGTTCTGTCGGAAAACGGATATAAACCTATAGTTTTTGAACGAGGACAGGACGTTGACAAAAGGACAGAATCTGTTAATCGTTTCTGGAACGGAGGAGCTCTGGATACAAACTCTAACGTTCAGTTCGGCGAAGGGGGAGCAGGTACGTTTTCTGACGGAAAGCTTACTACACGCATAAAAGACCCTTTTTGCAGATATGTTCTGGAAAGCTTTGTGAAGTTCGGAGCACCTGAAGAAATAATGACCAAGGCCAAACCGCATATAGGAACTGATAAGCTTCGTTCCGTTATAAAAGCTATCCGTGAAAAAATAATTGAAAACGGCGGAGAAGTTCACTTTAACACAACAGTTACCGGAATGAACATAAAAGACGGAAACATAAAAAGCGTCAGAACAACAAACGGAGAGTTTGATGTTGCGGCTTTAGTTCTTGCCGTTGGAAATTCGGCACGTGATACCTTCGAAATGCTCTATTCAGAACAGATAATGATGACTCCAAAACCCTTCTCGGTAGGAGTCCGTATCGAGCATCTGCAGGAGGATGTAAACGAAAGCCTTTATGGCAGGCATAAGGACAATCCGCTCCTTCCTGTAGGAGAGTATCAGCTCTCATACAGAGACAGCGATGGACGCGGTGTCTATACGTTCTGTATGTGTCCCGGAGGAACTGTAGTTCCATCTGCCAGCGAAGAAAACACGGTAGTAACAAACGGCATGAGCGAGTTTGCACGAGACGGCAAAAACGCAAATTCTGCAGTAGTTGTATCTGTTTCCGAAAAAGACTTCGGCTCATCGGCTCTTGATGGGATGTACTTCGCAAGAAGTATAGAAAAAAAGGCTTTTGAGCTTGCAGGAAAAAACTATAAAGCACCTGCAACAACTGTAGGAGGTTTTCTGAGCGGCAAACCGTCACTCAGTTCAGATATTAACCCAACCTTTGCAAGGGGACTTTCAGAATGTGACTTCAACAGCCTCTTCAATTCAAAAATAAACGAAATGCTTTCTCTGGGACTTGCCGACTTCGGCAGAAAAATGCACTGCTTCAAAGACAACAATGCGATCATGACAGCCCCGGAGACGAGAACATCATCACCGCTGCGTATACTCCGCAATGAACAGATGACTTCTCCGTCTGCATCAAATCTATACCCGTGCGGAGAAGGTGCGGGATATGCAGGAGGAATAATGTCAGCTGCTGTTGACGGAATTAATATAGCATATAAAATAATGGAGAATTATTCTCCGGAAAAAAAGTAAGGAAGTATGACAACAATGGTAAACAGAAAAACACTTGATTGTATCTCAAAAGAATTCATCAGAACTGAGGATTTTGAAAAATTAAAATACTCACTTGGCGGTATTATGTACACACCTGCTCACAACAGCAAAATCTCGGATTTTCTTATCCGGAAAAAATATCCTCATCTGCGTTCACTTGCAATATGCCTTGAAGATGCTATTGCCGACGGTTCTGAAAAAGAAGCAATGTTAAACCTACAGAAAAACTTTGACGAGTTAAGTGACGCAGTTGATGCAGGTATAATATCTGCTGAAAAACTCCCTTATATTTTTGTAAGGGTAAAATACCATAAGCAAATGGAGCAGGTTTATAGTCTTATCAAAAAACCTGAACTTCTTACAGGTTTTATTTTTCCAAAATTCGATATACACAATGCACAAATTTTCTTGAAATCTCTTTCAGATATAAATCAATCTGCCGATAATATAATATACGCAATGCCTATTCTTGAATCAACAGTTGTTTCAGATATAAGAAACCGTATTTTTGTGCTTTCAGAAATCAAGACCATGCTGGACAATTACAAAAAATACATTCTGAACATACGTATAGGCGGAAATGATTTTTGTAACAAATTTGGTGTAAGACGAAAAATAACCGACAGTATTTATGATATACACGTAGTTTCAGGAATCATAAGCGATATAGTAAATATTTTTTCCGAAGAATACGTTGTATCCGCACCTGTCTGGGAATACTTTGAAAACGCTGACGACCCATCAGATACAGCTTGGTCAGATGGATTAAAAAACGAAATATCAAAAGATATTCTCAACGGACTTTTTGGAAAAACAGCAGTTCATCCGTCTCAGCTTGCTGTAATAAACTCAGAGCTTGCAGTATCATATCAGGATTACAATGATGCCCTTGGAATACTCAGATGGCAGGATTCTGACCTTGCAGTATCAAAAAGCTTCTCAGGCAACAGGATGAACGAACAAAAGGTACACGGAAACTGGGCTAAGAAAATACTTATCAGAGCCTCCGTGTATGGTGTGGACGACATTGAAAGGAAAGAATACAATTGATAAACATAAAGGAAAACAAATCATCTTTTTCTGACAAGTCGCTTGTTCAGCAGATCAGACGAGACAACAACCCAAAAAGAAATTATCTTTTGGTAAACAGTAAGCAGGGAAAACATATTCCTTGCTCTCCGACAGATTCGCTTAAGCTTTTTGGTGAGCTTGCAGAAACAATAAAAGAAGAAATAAAAAACAAAAACACTCTTTTTATAGGATTTGCAGAAACAGCCACTGCAATCGGAGCGGCTGTAGCTTCTCATTTTGAAAATTCATTCTATATCCATACAACAAGAGAAAATATTTCTGATGATCTCTCTGTAGTTGATTTTAAAGAAGAACACAGCCATGCTGTTGAGCAGAAGCTATGCAGCAGTGACTGGGAGAGTATTTCACGTGAAGCAGACTGCATAGTGTTTGTTGAGGATGAAATATCAACAGGAAAGACTATCATGAACTTTATAAACGCTCTCCGCAGTGAAAACAAAGTAAGACCTGATACAAGATTTCTTGCATGTTCTATACTCAACGGGATGACTGATGAACGTGAAAAAGAGCTTGCAGAGCACGGCGTACGCTTTCACTATCTTGTAAGACTTGAGGTTTCAGGCATCAGCAACGAGTTGTATGTTTATGAAGAAAAGAAACAGGAAGTTCCTTCTTCAATCCCATATGAGCTTATAACGATCAACGGCAAACTCGATCCGAGAACATCAGTAAAAACCCTTGACTATATAAAAGCATGCGGTGATCTTTCAGACTCAATACTTGAACGCATTTGTTTTGACGGCCTTGACGCAGCTATCATAGGAACAGAAGAATGTATGTTTCCTGCGATCAGTACTGCCGCAGCTGTGGCAGAAAAAACTTCTGCAAAGTCAATAGTTACTCACTCTACAACAAGAAGTCCGATATATCCTGACAGTAACGGAGATTATCCGATAAAAACAAGGTTTATGGTAGAAAGCCTTTATGAAGACGAACGCAGGACATATATCTACAACTCTGACAGCACATGCTATGACATTGTACTGTTCCTAACAGATTCAGAAAAAGAAAATGTTTGTATCGACAAGCTTATAGGGGCATTTTCATCAGCAAAAAAATTTATTCTTGTAAGGTGGGTAAAATAATCATGCGTTCATCATATAATAAAGAAGACGTTACTATTCTTCTGAAGGATATTACCGGACTTGTAGAACCGCTGCCTGCCGAAATAAGAGAACAAAAAATCCAGTCAGGCACACACTACTGTGAAATGCTTCCTCTTGAGTATAAGCCGGGAGAAAAATACTTCAGTCTGTACAGGGAAGCTCTCAAAAACTTTTCAGAGGTTACTGCTGAAGCAGCTGCCGTTGTTTCTGAAAAAATCATAAAAAAAATCAACGGGGAAGTCGTACTCGTTTCTCTTGCAAGAGCCGGTACACCTATAGGAATAATCATAAAACGTTATCTTAACAAAAAATACCCTTCACTTCAGGTTTTTCACTATACTATATCTATAATCCGTGGCAGAGGAATCGACAAAAACGCCATGAAGTACATTCTTGACCGCCACAGTCCGGAATCAATCTGCTTTGTAGATGGATGGACAGGAAAAGGAGCAATACTGAACACACTTAAAAGCGAGCTTAGCTGTTTTGAAGGTGTATCTGACAGTCTTGCTGTTCTTGCCGATCCGGCAAACATAACTGATCTTTACGGGACACGTTCTGATTTTCTTATTCCGAGCTCTTGTCTGAACTCTACAGTTTCAGGGCTTATGAGCAGAACCTTTTTAAGAAGTGATATTATAGGCGAAGATGATTTTCATGGTGCTGTTTATTACGAAAACCTTGAACCTGAAGATATGTCGGTTGAATTTATAGATACAGTGTTTTCAAAAATAGATTTTTCTAAAAACTATTCAGAATATTCCGATGAACAAAAAAATGTAACCGGAATGGAGGAAGTAAGAAAAATCCAAAAAGACTTCGGTATCAGCGATATAAACCTTATAAAACCCGGAATCGGTGAAACAACAAGAGTTCTTTTAAGACGAATACCATGGAAAATACTTGTAAACGACAAATCCGATACACGTTATCTTGCACATATCCTAAGGCTTGCTGCAGAGAAAAACGTCGAAGTAATAGAATACCCGATGACCTGCTACAGAGCCTGCGGACTTATAAAAAATCTTGCCGATACCTGAAAAAAATAGGAGTGATAAATATAATTTTATTTGCATCAGATCTTGATAACACACTTATCCATTCATATAAAAAAGCCGATACAAGCGATATATGCGTTGAAAAAAAAGAAGGAAAAGAGCTTTCGTATATGACTCCATATGCATTGCAGCTTCTTCGTGAAGTCAACAACAGCGACAATATATTGTTTTCTCCTGTTACTACACGTTCTCTTGAACAATACCTGAGAATCGACTTTTTTAATAACGTTCCTCCAAAAATGGCACTTGCCGCAAACGGCGGAATTCTGATTCAGAACGGTGAAATAGACAGCATCTGGTTTGAAGAATCAAAAAAGCTTATGCAGGATTGTTATGAGGAGTTCCGGAAAGGTATCAGCTTTTTTCAGCATGATGAATATATATATTTTGACATTCGTGTAGTCGATGAGCTTTTTGTATTCACAAAATCATCTGCTCCGCTTACTACAAGATCAATACTCGACGATATACTTGATCTAAATAAAGTAAAAACCTACAACATCGGAGACAAGGTATATATTTTCCCTAATATACTGACTAAAGGAACAGCACTCCAAAGACTAAAACAACGCTTTGATTTTGAAAAAATCATATGTGCAGGGGACAGCGAGTTTGATGTTCCGATGTTAAATATCGCAGACACAGCATTATGTCCTGACGAATTAAAAAAAGAAGTTTCATCTTCTCAAGCTGTTTCTTTTGATACAGCAAAAAGAAACTTTGCTGAACAGATTCTCGAATATGTTCAGTCTTCAGCAAATTAAAAACTATATCAAACGACAGATTTATTCTGCCTTTGATATTAAGCCGATATGCACTGAACCAACGTAGTTGACAGCTGCATGGCAATAAATAAAATTCAAAGAGAGGTAAGGTGATAATTTATGAGGTATATCAATATTTCCCAACTTAACAAATCTATCCAGAGCGATGCTATGGCATTTATCAAAAAATCAAATGATGACTATACTGCAAAAGTCGCAACCGCAGCCAAAAGCATAGCTGAAAGCTGTAAACCGATCGTACTTTTATCAGGACCATCCGGCTCCGGAAAAACGACAACAGCATACAAGCTCGGCGATGAACTTGGCAAGCTTGGAATAAAAGCAAATATCATATCGATGGATAATTATTTTATTCCAAACAAAAACATTGAAGAAAAGAATGTTCCAAGAGATGAAGAAGGAAACGTTGATCTGGAATCACCTTACAGACTTGATATCAAGATGTTTCAGGAACATATGAAGCTTATGGCAGAATGCACGCCTGTTGACGTGCCTGTCTTTGACTTTGTTACACAGGATTACTCAGCTTATACTCCTATCACAAGAAAAGAAAATGAAGTCATGATTTTTGAAGGAATACACGCTCTGAATCCGGAAGTTACCGGTCAGATAGGGGATACCGCATCATGTATTTATGTAAGCGTAAGAACACGACTCAAGACCAGTAACGGTGACCTTTTACATCCTTCTCATGTCAGACTTATGCGTCGACTTATCCGCGACAGACTTTTCAGAGGCAGAGAATACGACGAGATATTTGCTATGTACAAGAGCGTTCGCCGTGGCGAAAATCTCTACATAATGCCACATAAACACAGAGCCGACTTTGATATTGACACATTTATCGAGTACGAAGCATCTGTTTATAAGGGCGTAATTTATGAGGATCTTCTCCATGCGGAAAAAACAAAATACACTGATATGAGATCCATGATCATAAAATATCTTGAAGAGCTTAGTATAATACCAACTGTATTTGTTCCTAAAAACTCGCTGATAAAAGAGTTTATCGGATGATAGATAATAGAATGCAAGCCCCAACCAAAATCAAAATGACTTTGGTTGGGGCTATGTTAATGGAATCAATATGGTAACTCAATTACAAATGTTATCACATGGTGGTACTTTCATTATAACATTTTTGGAGACTACATACTATATTTTTTTGTCTCTATCTATTGAATTTTCAAGATGCACTCGCAGTTTTCAACTGCGAAGTTTGAGTAAAAATACTTATAATGCGATATTGCTAAAACGGTACTGCATTTTTTATATCAAGAGGTGATAAAGTATGCGATAACTTTATCTGCGCAGCAGAAACGATTGAACGTTTTGCCCGAGAGGATGAACGTTTAAAAATGGAACTTGAAAAGATTAAGGCTGAGCTTGCAAAGTACCAGAGCAAATAAAAAAACTATCCGGAACAGCTTAGAAGACTCCGGATAGTTCGTAAGAATGATATAGTCAAGGCGTGAGCCTCCACAAATCACGCTTTGATTATACCATAAAAATTAAAAAAGGTCAAATTTTTATGAGGTGATATTATGTTTCCCGGAGGGACGAGCTGATTGTTGAGAATCCCTGAAACAGTAACAGAAGAATGTCAAGTGCCAACATTCTTCCGGTTACGCTTATAGAAACTTGACAAATGAATATAAACCGCATATAATTAGATTGAGGTGATAATCATGAACGAAGTTACTTTGAATGATGTTATAACTATCATGAATGAGCGTTTTGACAGAATTGAAACAGATTTCAAAAATGAAATTTCAAGTATTAAGTCAGATCTTGCAGATGTCAAGTCAGATGTAAGATCAATCAAACTCTATCAGGAAAATGTACTTGACAAAGATATTAAGCTTCTTGCTGAGAATGTATCTTCAATCAACAACAGACTGAGTACATTCGATAATGACATAACAGCGCTTAAGGATGAACAGGTAATATCCGATGTAGTTCTTCAGATTCCAAACATCATTAACAAGAAATAATACTTACAATGCGGTACTGCAAAACGGTACCGCATTTTTTTATATCAAGAGGTGATAACATGCACTTAGTATGCGATAACTTTATTTGCGCAGCAAGACGTGAAGACTGTCCGAATGAATGCAGTGAGTGTGACATTACTTCAGACACATTCCAGTGTTTATACTGCCTGAAGTCTGACACCATAGAGTGTAGCGCATATCTTCAGAGAGAGTTTAAACGTTCATGGCGTTCCTGGTATCAGAAATATGGAAGGAGTCTTTATCATGATTGACATTGATAAATCAATCCGACTCTTTGTATACCGGTCATATTATGAACGTTCCCAGAGCTGTTCTGAGATGGTCAGAGATCTTAAGCTGCTCTATGGCAAGCTGATCACTCCGGATCTTATACAGTACGCAGTTAAAATATATGTAAACTATGGAGGTAACTCAAATGAAAAACATACTATTCTTTGACAAGCAGCATGTAGACAGATATTATGAATTAATTCACAAGATGAAAAAATATGATGTCTATCATCAGTCAATGGCATATCTTATATCTTTGTGTGATAGCTGCTATAATCACGCAAATGATATCTTTGATTTCAAGGAAAGCGTTATAGTTCCGGAAGGACTTCAGGAAGCTTGGCAGACATCAACATCATTAAAGGTAACACGTTTGGCTTTCAATCTCTGGAATCACTTTTGTTTCGACGGTGACGACATGTCATTTAGCTGTTTATATTCAGCAGATGAGATATTTTCTTGCGACCTCGCAAAATACTTCTTCGAAGCTATCAGGATACGTTATCCTGAATATTTCAGTTTCAATATTAACGAACGTTTAGTTCATGATACAGAAATGTAATTGTAGGGTATACTACTATAGTCCGCAGACGTTATTTCGCAAAAGGACACTTTTTAATCAATAAGTCACAAAACATTACATAACAATACAAAGAGGAGAGAAAAAATGAAAATCGACCATGAAAACGTACAGATCAGCCGCGCACTCTTCATTCAGTTGGTAAAGTTCTTCGGCACCTGTCCAGAGTGTCCGGATCCTGAAGCAGAAGCTCGCCGACAATTCATAATCTCCGAGCTTAACACAAAGCTTGAAAAGATGAAAAAACGCGATGAGTACAAAAAAGCTCACCATCTCGACTAACAACTTATAACACACCTGTTATCAGGTGTGTTTTTTTGTGAAAAACGCTTAATCAGATTGCCGCAGCTGAGCGAAGCAATACAGCACATTGCACAACACGCTCGCCGATGAGCGCTTAAGCTCTGCGTGTATCAACCTATGCGGAGAGCAATATTGCCGGTATGCCTCATGTGATAATGACTCAAAGTATCAAAGTGGTTCGGCAAAACACTACTCCCGATAGGGCGTCAGTACAAATATGTTCGTGCATGCAAGGAAAATGAGCGCAAAAGCAATTAAACATAATAATTCGGATATCAAACATTGATATCTATATCTTGCCTACACAGCAACAGCTCGCCTTATCAACAGAAATAACCCTGCCTTACTTCCACCGGTTCAACTGCGATAGCACGGAGCACAAAAATATAAAACCCTGCCTCGCGGTAGCATAGCGACGAGAATGTTAAAGATTATGGGATAAGTAACGCGGAGGTCTTGGAACGAAGAGTTCCAAGTCGCCCAGAGGGCGAAAGAAAAAGTTGACCGCAGGGCAAGCTTTTTTCCAAAAAAGCAAAAACCGAGCGCAGTAAGCAAAGAAAAAGACGGAGAAAAAGCACAAGCAAAGCGCCGCAAACAACGCAAATACGAGGATTACAGAAACGAATAACCAGGAACAGAAAAAGCCCTGGAACGAAAAGCAGCAAGACAAC